>JBKCAB010000689.1:0-7661 GCA_046307935.1 Bacteroidota bacterium
GGTAAGATGGAAACAACAACTGTACTCATCCTTTTACTGATCGGACTCATGGCTGGTGCGCTGAGCGGTTTCGTTGGAATCGGTGGAGGTATCGTGATCGTTCCCGCTCTCATGCTGACACTCGGACTGACCCAACACCAGGCTCAAGGCACAAGTCTGTTCGTATTGATGATGCCTGTTGTGGCATTAGCGGTGCTCAATTACTGGAAAGAAGGAAATGTGAATTGGAAATACGGAATTATCATCGCTTCGGCATTTCTGGTTGGAGGATATCTGGGTTCCAAGCTGTCGTTGCGCATTTCTCCTTCGGTAGTCAAGATCGTTTTCGGCCTTTTTATGGCTTACCTTTCTTTTAGACTGATCATTTCGGGTTACACATCACTGACAAATGAATCCTGAACTAATTTCACATATCAAAGAACGTTCGCTGGAGCTTCAAGCCAGTGTTCAGAAACAGCGGGAAAATTTACACATGTACCCCGAGCTGTCCTACCAGGAATACGAAACCATGGATTTCGTGGCTGAAAATTTGAAAAGGATCGGTATCCCCTTTACAAGCGGAATCGGCGGAACAGGAATTGTCGGTTTGATCAAAGCAACTCATCATGCTACTGACGCTCCTGCCATTGGACTTCGTGCTGATCTGGATGCTTTGCCGATCACCGAGGAGAACGCAGTCGATTACCGTTCCAAAAAACAAGGTGTCATGCACGCTTGTGGGCACGATGTGCACACCGCAGTCTTGTTAGGTGCAGCCGAACTACTGTGGGAGTTGCGTGAAATGTTACCTCATCCAGTTAAACTGATCTTTCAGCCTGGTGAAGAAAAGAATCCGGGAGGCGCATCGCTCATGATTAGAGATGGTGTGCTGCAAAATCCAAGTATCCTTGAAATGTATGCTCTTCATGTTTTCAATGATCTGGAAGCGGGGGAAGCAGGATTCAAAGAAGGCATCTACATGGCCTCTTGTGATGAGATCCACCTGACCATCCTCGGTAAAGGCGGGCACGGTGCAACGCCGCACCAATGCGTTGACCCCATCATGATCGGAGCTAACCTGCTTGTACAACTGCAACAACTTGTGAGCAGGAAATGTGATCCCAAGATTCCCTGCGTGCTTTCCTTTGGCCATTTTGAAGCACTGGGAGCAACAAATATCATCCCATCAAAAGCCCATTTGAAAGGCACCTTCAGAACCATGAACGAAGCTTGGCGTAAAGAGGCGCTTGAGCTGATAGAAAAAATCATCCGGTCGACAGTAGAAGGTCACGGAGGACAGGTCGAACTGGAGATCAGTAAAGGGTACCCTTATCTGGAGAACGATCCTGAAGTGACATCGCGGATGCGCTCAACCGCACAGCAACTGCTTGGTGAGAATAAAGTTCATGACCTTCCGATCAGACTGACAGCAGAGGATTTTTCATTCTATTCGCAGGAAGTTCCTGTATGTTTTTTCCGACTGGGTACCGGAAATAAGGCCAAAGGAATCACCTACGGCGTTCATCATCCCCGATTTGATATCGATCCGGACGCGCTGCATACCGGTGTTGCACTCATGACACTTGCAGCGTTCAACAGATGAGCAAGATATTCTGTATAGCACTCCTGTCCATGTTGCTGCTCGTTGCTTGCAGTAAAGAGGGAAATGTGTCAAAAAAACTCAATGGAAGCTGGGAGTTGGCACAATATAAGCTTACCTTGCTTGACGGAATCTCCGAGTATGCGGTTTGTGATGGTCAGCTCAAGATCGAACCAAGTGAAACCTTAGACTGGAACAATGCCTTTGAACTGAGCATAAACTTTGATTTTCCAAGTGTTTCAGGAAGTAGCTCCGAAAAAGGTTTATACAGGATCAGACAAAAGGGTGAATTCCTCGATGCTTCCTATCGCGATTCGAATAATTTGGAAACACATTTGCTCGATTACCGCATCATGGTATTAAATCGATCCGATCTTCAGTTGGAATTTCGCGATACCAATGGGCGAATAAATTACCTGACCTTTCGGCGCTTGAACTGATCAATTCGCCATTTCACTCATGAACTTTATTCGCATCAAACGAAGTTCATCCTCGGTATAATCGCCATCGAACTCCTTGAAAGCAGCACTCAGATCATCCGTCTCCGCCTCTGAGAAATAATCGTAGATCTCCTCCTGATTCTCTTGATCAAGTATGTTGTCGATGTAATAATTGATGTTAATCCTCGTACCCGAAGATACAATAGCCTCAATCTCCTCTATAACCTCATGGAATGATTTACCCTGTGCTCGACCGATATCCTCTAGAGGAAGTTTGCGATCAATATTTTGAATGAGTTGCACTTTGAGACCGGATTTATTCACCAGTGATTTGACAACAAGGTCTTGAGGACGTTCAATATCATTCTGCTCGACATACTGGCGGATCAATTCCACGAACGGAGCGCCGTAGCGCGAAGCTTTTCCGTGACCAACACCTTGTATATTCGTCAGCTCATCAATAGTCACAGGGTACTGAAAACACATGTCTTTCAGCGAAGGCTCCTGAAAGATCACAAATGGAGGGATATTCTTTTGTTTCGATATCGATCTTCTGAGATCAACCAGCAAGTTGTATAAAATTTCATCGAAGGCTCCACCCTTTCCATCGCCACTCATCACGATAGAGTCATCATCACTCGCCGAGTAATCATGTTCCTTCAACAAGGTAAAGGAAGCTGGCTCCTGAAAGAACTTTCTGCCTTTGTCGGTAAGCTTTAAGGTCCCGTAAGTTTCAATATCCTTGTAAAGCAAGCCCCCAACTATGACCTGCCTGATCACGGCATTCCAGAAATGTTCATCGCGTTCTTTACCGATCCCGAATGCGGGCAATAAATTGTGCTTGTATGACTTTATCTCTGCAGTCAGGTGCCCGGCAAGAAAAGCACAGTAATGCTTTGCCTTATGCATCTCAGACAGGTCACTGACTGCTCTTAGCAACATCAAAACAAAATCCTTCCCTTCCCTTCGTTCTCTGGGGTGGCGACAGTTGTCGCAGTTTTCGCTGCACTTGTGCTCATCGAAGGTTTCACCGAAATAATGAAGAATGAACTTGCGTCGACAAACCGATGTCTCAGCGTATGAAACGATCTCACTTAACAGCTGACGTCCGATCTCCTGCTCCGCGACCGGCTTTCCTTGCAGGAATTTTTCCAGCTTTTCTATGTCCTTGTAACTGTAGAAGGCCACACATTCACCTTCGCCCCCATCCCTGCCGGCTCTTCCGGTTTCCTGGTAATAGCTTTCCAAGGATTTTGGGATATCATGATGGATCACATAACGCACATCCGGTTTATCGATCCCCAGTCCAAAGGCAATAGTCGCACCGATCACATTCACCTCCTCCATAAGGAACATGTCCTGATGCTTTGCACGTGTTGTTGCATCGAGCCCGGCGTGATAGGCCAGCGCATTGATACCATTGACCTGCAACAACTCAGCGAACTCTTCCACTTTTTTTCTGCTGAGACAATATATAATCCCGCTCTTTCCTTCCTTTGTTCTTATGTATCGGATGATCTCCTTTTCAACATCCCGCTTTGGCCGGATCTCGTAGTACAAGTTATCTCTGTTAAAGGACGACTTGAATACGGTTGCGTCGAGCATGTTTAGATTCTTCTGAATATCGTATTGAACTTTTGGGGTGGCAGTAGCCGTCAATGCTATGATAGGTACATTGGAAATCTTTTCGAAGATCTCTCTCAACCTCCGGTATTCAGGTCTGAAATCGTGGCCCCATTCTGAAATACAATGCGCTTCATCGATCGCAAAGAACGAAATATCCACAGATGTGAGAAAATCGATATTCTCTTGCTTCGTAAGTGACTCAGGTGCTACATAGAGTAATTTGGTATGTCCGCCCTGTATATCTTGTTTCACCTTGTTTATTTCGCTCTTGGTCAGAGAAGAGTTCATAAAATGTGCGATCGTTTCTTTATCGCTGACATTCCTTATGGCATCCACCTGATTCTTCATTAACGCAATCAGCGGTGAAACAACGATCGCTGTGCCATTAGATATAAGTGCCGGCAACTGATAACAGAGTGATTTCCCTCCTCCAGTTGGCATGATCACAAAAGTATTTCTCCCGTTCAATACATTTTGAATGATGCTTTCTTGTTGTCCTTTAAAAGCATCGAATCCGAAATACGTGCGGAGAGCCTCTTTTAGATTATGTTGTACCATTAACCCATATTAATTCTGTATTAAAGCTAAGCAAAATTTGTGAATGAATGGACAAAACTTACTATTCAGTCAATATTTCCGATGGGCTGAGCTACTTTCCTTTGAACAATTGGGTACATCAATGGAAAATGGGGCTATTTGATGCTCTTGAATGCTTATTTTTGCGGACAACTATGGAAGAGGATAAAAATATGTCCTTCCTTGAGCACCTTGAGGAGCTGAGGTGGAGGCTTGTGCGATCGGCAGTGGCCATTCTCATCGTGGCCATTGTGCTGTGGATCTATCAGGAATGGATCATGGAGAATCTGTTCCTCTCCATGAAGGATCCTAAATTCATCTCTTTTCGTGTCATGTGTGATCTTTTCGGGATCTGCACGGAAGAGATACCGGTGAAAATGCAGTCGATGACCGTTTCAGGTCAGTTCTCTTATGCATTGATGATGAGCCTGATGGGAGGTATTGTTTTATCTTTCCCCTTCCTTTTTTATCAGTTGTGGTCTTTTGTAAAACCCGGGTTGCGACAAAATGAGAAAAGCGTGGTCAAGGGCATTGTGCTGTGGGTAAGTCTTCTCTTCTTCATGGGAATAGCGTTCGGTTATTTCGTGATCGCACCGCTTTGTATCCAATTCTTCGGAACTTACCAGATCTCAAGTCAGATCGAAAATAATTTCACGGTAAATTCATACATGAGCATGATCCTTTCTACGGTCTTTTACACCGGGTTACTGTTTCTTTTGCCCATCGTTAGTTATATCTTCTCAAAACTTGGGATCATAACTCCTGCTTTTCTGAGAAAGTACCGTAAACACGCTATCGTTGGCGTACTGATCGTGGCAGCTGCTATTACTCCTCCGGATGTGATCTCACAGATCATAGTTGCGATACCGATACTTATCTTATACGAGATCGGTATTCTAGTTGCCGTTCGTGTTGAAAAAAACAGGATAAAAGATCAATTTGACAGCTGATAATTTAGGTTACCAGCACTAACTTAGCCTAGTGCCAGATATGAGCCGAATTTTAGCAATGTTCCTGTTCCTTGTGCCTGTTGTTGGATTCTCACAACAAACGAGGGTGTATGGGATTGTCCGGGACGCCGAGTCCGGGGATAGACTTCCTTTCGTAAAGGTGCAATTCCTGAATTCCAAGATCGGAACTTTAACAGATTCCACAGGATATTTCAATCTGGAAACGTACTATGCTACTGATTCTCTTCAGTTCTCGTTCTCGGGCTATCTGACAAAGCGGGTTAGGGTTAAAAAGGATATTTCTCAGGAGATCAATGTATCATTACCGATCCTCTCCACTGAATTCGAGGAAGTTGTGATAACGGCACCGGATGAATTCCCCTCGACCACGCTTCATAAGAAAGTGATCGCGCACAAGGACGTCAATAACAAAGAAAAACTCAACTCCTACGAATACGAAGTGTACAACAAAATGGAGCTGGATGTCAACAATATCGGTGAGAAATTCGATGAACTGGGAATAATTAAACGACTGGATGTTGTAATGAACTATCTCGATTCCGCTGAAAATGGAAAAGATTATCTGCCTGCACTTTTAAGTGAGACCATTTCAGATTTCTATTATAAAAATGATCCGAAACGAAAAAGAGAAGTCATTAAGGGTACCCAAATTACCGGTATAGACAACTTACAAGTGAACCAACTTCTCGGCGACATGTACTTGGATATCAACGTATATGACAATAATATCACACTGATCAGCAGGGCATTCGTGAGCCCTATTTCCAACATTGCCAGAAGCTATTACAGGTTCTATCTGGAGGACTCCACGTTTATCGGGAATCAATGGTGTTACAAGTTGCGCTTCGTTCCCAAGCGCACGGGTGATCTCACCTTCACCGGAGAAATGTGGATACATGATACGACCTATGCCGTGAAGCGAATTTCTGGTAATATTTCTCCTTCCGCCAACATCAACTATGTGCAGGATCTTTACTTCGAACAAGAATTCGACATGGTCGCTCCTGAAGTGTGGATGCTTACCAGGGAAAAGATGATCGCTGACCTAAAGATCACAAAGAATACGGCTGTTTACGGGTTTTATGCACGAAAGCTGTCCTCAAGGAAACACTTCAGGATAAATGTGGATCGACCGGATGATTTCTACAAATCGGATTTTACCGTAGAATTTCAGGACAGTGCCAAATTACGGGACGATACATACTGGATGAACCACCGGCACGAAGCCCTGAACGGTCAGGAAGAAGGGATCATTGAGATGATCGATTCACTCAAAAAGGAACCTCTCTTTAAAACCCTGACAAATCTCGCTTATTTTGCCACGACAGGATACTATCCGATAGGAAAAATAGAGATCGGTAACGCCTATGCATTTGTGAGTGTGAATCCAGTAGAACAGTTCCGGTCTGCACTGGCATTGCGTACTTCGAATAACTTTTCAAGGCGTTTTGAGATTGGCGGACGTATCGCATATGGTACACTCGATCAGCGGTTCAAGTATGGTGGATCAATCCGCTACAACATTACGCCAAAAAAACGAGGAATGCTGACGTGTTACTACAATTATGATCTGGAGCAGATCGGTCAGTCGCCAACTGCTGCATCGGTTGGGTCAACGTTTGGAACCATACTTCGAACTGGACCAATGGACAAGCTAACTTTCGTTGAAAAGGCCGGATTCAATCTGGAGAAGGATATCAAGAAAGACCTTATCTTCTACGGTGGATTCGAATGGAAGACCTTTACACCTCAAGCGCAGTACAAGTATTTACGTCCGGATGGTGATGATACCAACACGCTGCCGGATACCATTGAAAGCATTCGAACAAGTGAGTTCATGGCGAGGATCCGCTGGACTAAGGATGAAGAATTCGTCGGCGGTTCTTTCGATCGATCGTCACTGCGATCGCGCTATCCCATTTTCTCACTCCAGGGAATCTTTGGCGTGAAAGGACTGTTTGGTAGCCAGTACAATTACCAGAAGATCGAATTCCAGATGGAACACAACAAGCCGATAGGACCGCTTGGGAGGATACGTTACGGCTTCAATGCTGGTTATGTCTTTGGCACAGCCGCATACCCTTTCCTGAAAGTACATGAAGGGAATGAATCCTTCTGGCTACTGACCTCTACATTCAATAAACTTAATTTCTTTGAATTCGTTTCCGATCGCTATGTGGGTGCATTTGTTGAAAATCATTGGGAAGGGAGCCTTTTTGACCGGATTCCGCTCATTAAGAAGTTAAAGTGGCGTTTAGTTACAACAGGGCGTATTACCTACGGAGCAATTAATAATCGCCATTCGAATGAGATGCTCAAAGATCCGGAAACCAAAAGTTTTGGAAAGATTCCTTATGCTGAGGCATCTGTTGGTATAGAAAATATCTTCAAGGTTGGCCGTATCGATCTTGTTTACCGAATTACACACAATGATCCGGATTCAAAGTTCATTGATCAGCTCGGTTTAAG
>JBKCAB010000690.1:0-2240 GCA_046307935.1 Bacteroidota bacterium
GCTACTCACTTGTCGATGGGGTTAAGACCCCGCTCGAACGACTGTAAACAAAGAAAGGAACCCAAAAGTCCCTTTCAACTGATACGAAAATTAGTTTCAAATTACTGAGAGCACGATCAATAGCGCATAAATAACGGCTACCAAACCACAAACCCAGGCAAGCGGTCCCAACAACCAGAAACCAACACCCAAACCGACCAGAGCCAAAAAAAGATCGATCCAAAAACGACTTGTTGCTCCTTCAAAAAGGAATACCGCAAGCGGCGGAATGATAAGAGCAATAATGACCAACAAAATAGTGGACACGTCCGCTGCCGGCGCTCCCGTCGGTTTGACAGAACGAAGTTTTGGTTTTTTCGCGCTGATCGTCTGTTGGTTCTCTGAGCTAACCGAAGAAGCATACCCACCTGCGAAATTGCTTTTAGACTCAGTGTTCTCAGTCGTTTTTGCAGGGCTTACACCCATTCTGCCCTCCATCATTACAGCCGAGACATCACCTGATCCATGATCATCAGAATTCGTCACTTCATCATTCAAAAGGCTCGTTGTAGAAACGTACTTCTCTTGGCTTTCCTCTTCCATTCGGAAAATATCAAGCTCCGTTTCATCCGACGTTTTTAGTTTTTGATTTCGATCCCAGTAGATTCCTCCGGTATATTTCCTTTTTTGAAAGATACCTCCACCCACTACATTGTTGGAAGTTGAACATGCTCCCAGGATCAGCGTCCCAAAAACGGCAATAACAAAATAACTCAGCTGCTTCATCTATTTCTATTTATTTGGATTACTCATCTATTTCCCTTTTAATTCCATTGCCTTCAGTGTATTGATCATGAGTGACGCAATGGTCATTGGACCAACACCACCGGGAACGGGAGTGATGTAGGAACATTTGGGTGCCACCTGATCAAAATCTACATCCCCTTTCAGTCTCCAGCCCCGTGCTCTGGACGGATCATTAACGCGTGTGGTTCCAACATCAATCACCACTGCACCTTCTTTCACCATGTCAGATGTTACGAAACCCGGCTGACCTATAGCCGCAATGAGGATATCCGCATTAATACAAAGTTCTCTGAGGTTCTTTGTTCGGCTGTGTGCCAATGTCACGGTGCAATTTCCCGGATCTGCATTTCTACCAAGCATAATACTCAATGGAGTCCCAACGATATTGCTGCGGCCGATAATGACACAATTTTTACCTTCTGTACGAATGTTGTTCCTCTTCATAAGCTCAATGATCCCAGCAGGTGTTGCGGGAAGAAAACCCGGAATATTAAGGATCATGTTACCAAGGTTCACAGGATGAAATCCATCCACGTCCTTTTTCGGGTCGATCGCCTGAGTGATCTTTAGCTCATCAATGTGTTTGGGAAGCGGAAGTTGCACAATAAAACCATCAATACTCTTGTCCTCATTCAAGGATTGGATCTTAGCAAGAAGGATCTCTTCCGGAACTGTTTCATCATACCGTATCAACGTGCTTTCAAATCCGATTTGATCGCAGGCCTTGACTTTTGCACCTACATAGGTCATGGAGCCACCGTCGTTACCAACCAGAATAGCAGCGAGATGCGGAATTTTCTTGCCATTTCGCTTCCGATCCTGAACTGCTTCAGCGAGTTCTTTTCTGATGTCTTCAGCCGTAGCCCTTCCGTCAAGTAACTGCATTGAGATCTAATTTGCGGCAAAGATAATACGGCTAAAAGGAATTAGTGGGTATTCGGAACACTTATATCTGCAGATTCTTCCTTAACAATTGTTAATTTCGTCAAAAAGTTCTCATGAAAGTATTGTTACCGGTATTGCTTGCAATTTCGACCGTAACGCTGGCTCAGGAGCGAAGTTTTGAAGCTTTTGAGCTTGGTTTTGACGGATCTTTCAACGCATCGAGTATTGGTGGAGTTTTCGAGATCGGACCGAAATTCGGGTTTGTGCGGCATGAAAATCTTGTGTTTGGGCCAACGATCAGGTACCAGCGAGTCACCTCAAAACCCCCAAATTCCGGCACCTCATTTATTCAAAATTATTTTGGAGGAGGATTTTTCATACACGGTAGGTATCAGAATACTATATTCGGAGGGATTGAGGCAGAAGTTATGAAAAGCCAAATAGTTTTTGACACTTCAGCAGTTTTTAAAAAGTTTGTTCCAACGGTTTTTATTTGTGCCGGCTTTTCCCGGGAATTCAAAGGAATCGTTCGTTTGAACGCCGGTATCTACTACGATATCATCAATAGC
>JBKCAB010000691.1:0-5551 GCA_046307935.1 Bacteroidota bacterium
CGGTTTATGGAGGAGGTGGGATCATGCCCGATGTCTTCGTACCCATTGACACGAGCGGTGTGACAGATTACTTTAAAGACTTGATTCAAAAAGGACATTTAACCGGTTTCAGCCTGGAGTATGTCGACAAGAACCGCGATAAACTCCTTGAAAAATACCCGGATTTCAACAGTTTCCTCACACAATTCACCATCGACAAGAAGTATATGGATGAATTCTTCGCTTATGTGGAAAAGGAAGATAAAGAGCTAAAATTTAACGAGGAACAGTACAAGGTCAGTGAAGCACTGCTGAAGCTGCGTATTAAAGCAGTTCTGGCTCAGGATATCTGGGGATACAATGAGTTCTATCAGGTTGTCAATTCTCAGAACGAGATCTTGAACAAAGCGATCACAGTGATCACCTCAACAGAATACGACAGCATGTTGAACAGATAGCGGTGGGAAGGAATGATTTTGGAATTCAGATTGAGCGGAAGGAAAGTTTGGAAGAATTCAAAGATTTGTAAATTTGCCATCAAAAGTTAAGCTATGAGATCGATCTGTTATTTCACACTTGTATTATCAATTCTGGCAGCGTGTTCCGGATCAGGCGCTTCCGTAAATTCAAATGACGGAGAAGTAAGCTCTTCCATTGCTGCAGGAGGTGAATCTGAAGCGGAGTTGCAAGCTTCATTGGAGGAGGTTAGAAAAGAAGAAGAGGCACTGGCCAATGAGCAAAAGAATTCACTTACCTCTATGACATTCGATAAAATGTTACACAAATTCGGGAAAGTGAAAGTGGATACGGATAACAAGGTCACATTCGTGGTAACGAACTCAGGAAAAAATCCGCTCATCATTGAGGATGTTGCCGTGAGTTGCGGATGTACGACAGCCGAAAAGCCCGAAAAGCCTATCGCTCCAGGAAAATCAGAAAAGATCAGTGTCGTCTTTCACCCAAAACCAGGCCAGCTGAAGGAGCAGAAAAAATCGATCACGGTTACTGCCAATACAGACCCAAAGATCGTTGTATTGGAGATCGAGGCGTTTGTTGAGGAGTAATTTCCAAAATCAATTACTTCGAGCCGAAATTCAGTGAAATGGGTTTCGGCTTATTATTTTAACTTTACTCCAAAGGAAGAAAAATGAGTCAACAAGAAGGTGTTTCTGAGTTTTACGACAGTTTTGTCTCTACACAAAAGAAGATCGGCATTTCCATCCGACACAGGCTGATCCACAAAAAGCTAAAAAAAATGGGATTGCGCGCTGACTCCTCCGTACTGGAGATCGGCTGTGGGATCGGTACCGTTAGTAGCCTCATCATTCGTTCAATTCCGCATGGACAGTTCACGGGGTGTGATATTTCTCCGGAAAGTATCGCAACTGCGCGACAGCTCAATCCGCAGAAGAACGCTGAATTCCTTGTAACGGATATGAGCGACTTTACCTCCGAAAAGAGATTCGACCTCATTGTTTTCCCTGACGTGCTCGAGCACATACCCGTGGATCAACACTCCAACCTTTTTAAAAATGTTGCAGCCGTATGCAAGCCCGATGCGAAAGTGCTCATTAACATACCTGAACCCAATACACTCAATTGGACGCGCAAAAATCGGCCGGAGGTCCTTCAGATCATCGATCAGTCCCTCTCTATGCAGGATCTGCTCAACAACACCTATCCGCATGGCTTTCAGGTACAGTCCATTACGCCGTATGCCATTCATACCAATATTCCCAATTACCTGAGCATCGTCCTGATCAGAGATACTGGGATCAATGACCTTCATCTTGTAAATAAATTTGCTCAATTGTGGCAGAATTTGAAGGCGAAGTTGTTCTGATGAAAGAAAAAATTCTTTACATCCACCCTGGGTGTTCATCGTTCGTTGAGAAAGATATCGCCATCCTCAATTCCGCTTATACCGTTCGAATTCATGCCTTCGATCTTGGCTCAAAAATCAAATTGGCAGCCTCTTTTGTGCGTGAGTTCTTTTTTCTGCTCTTCAACATGCACGGTTCCAAAAAATGGATCGTCCAATTTGCAGGTTACCAGTCATTTCTTCCAGTCCTTTTGGGGAAATTATTCAGAAAAAAGGTAGTGATCGTTCTGGGCGGTACAGATTGTGTCAGTTTTCCTTCAATACACTACGGATGTTTCTACAACAAGACACTTAAACCATTTACGGCTTATAGCCTTAAAAACGCTTCGCTTCTGCTTCCGGTTGATCAATCCCTGGTATTCTACAACTACACATACACCGATAGCGACTTCAACAAACAAGGTTATCTTTTTCATTCTCCAAATGTCCGAACTCCTTACAAAGTTGTTTTTAACGGATATAGTTCCGACTCTTGGTTGCCAGTGGATAAACGTCCTGGAACTTTCGTTACGGTGGCCGCTGACCTCGGAACTCGATTCGGTCCCTCACTGAAGGGAATCGACCTGATCATTGGCGCTGCAAAAGAATTTCCGGAATGTACATTTTACATTGTTGGTGGATCGAAGTTAAACATCGAAGTGCCTGTTAATGTAAAACTGATGGGCAATATACCGAACTATGAACTGCCGAAATTTATAGGAAGTATGGAGTTCTATCTGCAACTCTCGATGAGTGAAGGATTCCCGAATGCGTTGTGTGAAGCAATGCTTGCAGGCTGTATACCGATCGTTTCCAACGTGGGGGCTATGCCGATGATCGTTGACGGCTGCGGATTTATATTGAAGCGCAAGGATCCTGCTGAGTTGACAGAACTGCTGAGGACCGCTTTGAAAAGTCCGGAGAAAGCTCAACTGAGCAATCTATCGAGAGCCAGAATCAAGGACAACTTCCCACTCGAACGCAGACAAAATGAGCTCCTCGGTGCGCTGAATCTCTAAATAATTAAAAGCCGAGAATTAAGCTACCTTCCGTTTTCTCCACTCCATCCAACCAAGTCCGCCAAACAATAACAGCAACAATACAGAACCGATGCCCGCGTAGTTATTGGACTTTCTGTACTTAGGAAGGTCAAAGACGAATTCTATCCTATTCTTTCCGCTTTTGAGCTGAAGTCCACGCAACAAGTAATTCACTTTAAGAATTTCCTGCTCCTTCCCGTTCACGATTGCTTTCCATCCTTCCGGATAATAGATCTCTGAAAAGACCGCCAACTGATCCCCTTCTACGTTTGCTGTATATGTCAACTTATTTGGGGCGTAGGATGTCATATTGATCGTTCCCTTTCCGGTAAAATTGAGTTTCCGGAGTTTGGATGCCTCCGATTTGAGCATAACGGCCTCTGTTGACGGATCAAAATCCTCCACGATCGCCATGTCAACCAAACGCGTGAAAGAGTCTGCAGTGTCAGCCTGCAGTGTAAGCTCCGGAACTAAGTTCGTCACCCCGTTAGTGTCCATTACCATCACAGCCGTCATTCCTTGAGTTAGACCGTTTGGTAATTGTACTTGTAAGGTATCCCTCCCGGGGATCAAGTATTGTACACGTTCACCTCCGTAAACCTGAGCACTCTGCTTGATCTCTCCATTGACCAATAAATTACCACTGAACTTGTTAACAACGTTAAATTCAGCCCCAAGTGCGCGGATCTCGTCATTCGGAGTAGCCCTTGGCTTTACCTTTTTCACGAGCCATGCGTTACCTAAAGTTCCGGGATTGGGCCTTGCTTCATCACCCTGAATGAAGTACTTTACGTTCAAGAGATTGAACACTTTGTTGTTGCCATTCGCCAAATGGAAATCGAAAACATTTTGGATATTCCTGAGCTTGGCACCGTGGTATCCACCCAATGCCTTGTGAAAATAGTTGGTACGCGTTCCGCCCCATGGATTGTTGTAATCGAATACACGGTAATTGGTAGCAAAACCTAGCTCGGCAAAACGGTATGCATCGATTACTCTCCGGCGAGCGGTACCGGTATACTCCAATTGATCTGCCTTGGCCTTCCCCGCTCTTTCTCCTCGCTCAACAGCCTTACGGATTGCCGATGATCCACTGATCTCTGCTTCAACGATCTGGTTATCTGCATTTCCGGCACTGACGGGATACTTCGCCTCCTCTTCGGCTATCCAGTTCTTGTATTGTCCAGCATCATCAGAAACCGAGCTGAGGTATTTCCTGTCAACCGGGATCAGATCGATCAGCACCAATAAGCCCAATCCGGCAATGATTACATTGGTGTTCACAGCTGTGTAAAAGAAAAGTGCTACCAGACCAATTCCAAGAATTCCGAACAGTATGGACCGGTTCATGGATGATTGAAAGATGTCATTGCGCGCACCTTTCATGGCTGTCAACTGACCTTCAAGGTACACATCCACATTCTTAGGATCCCGCATATCGATGCCCAGCTGTTGATAAACGGCATTGGGATCAGCCTGCATAATGCTTTGACGCATCCGATCCATTGACGCAATGTCTTGCTGACAGGTGTAATTATCACCCAAACCTGACAATTTTACGGCAACGAGTAGGAACAAGAATACTCCTGAAGTGATCAGGAAAGGTTTCTTCGCTTCGCGGATAGCTTCACGCTCCTCGCAGAGTCGCTGAAGTAACATCACCGCGATCACCGGCACACAAAGCTCGATGAGGACCATGATGATTGTAACGGTACGAAACTTATTGTATCCCGGAACATTGTCAATAAAGAATTCCGTTAAACCCATAAAGTTCTTCCCCCAAGATAGTCCCAGAGCAAGCAATGAGATCGACAAGAACACCCATTTTGATCTGTCTTTGATGAAGATCATACCAAGTACGAGTAAAAAACACATGACCACACCGATATACACCGGCCCCGATGTCATTGGTTGCTCACCCCAGTAAACAGGAAAAGGTGCTGTCATGACCTGATTGATATCAGCAGCAGATCTGTCGGAATTCTCAATCAACTCCTTGAATCCGGAATCCTCAAGGGAAACCGAAGCAGATCCTTTCACATAAGGCGACACCAGCGTAAATGACTCCCCTACTCCATAACTCCAGTTGGTAATGTATTCCTTATCCAAGCCTCCTTCTGTACTGATCTTTGATGGTGTCCCATCAGCATTGATCGTCACATCATTCCCTCCGCGGATACTGTGTTTTGCGTAATCGTTGGTGAGGGTCAGGTTTCCATAGTTGATGAAAAGTGCGAGAAAATAAGCTCCAAGAATAGCTCCCGATGTGATTGCGAATTTTTTCAGTTCTTTTGTCCGAACAGCCATCACAAGCTGGTAAATCCCGAGGCCAAACAACAGAAATCCGAGATAATAGGTTACTTGCAGGTGATTGGAAGCCAGCTGAAAGGACATGAACAACCCGGACAACAGAGCGCCCCACTTCCAATTGCTGCGGTATGCGTAAATGAAAGCACCAACAACAGGTGCCATAAGTGCAACAGTAGTTGCTTTGGAATTGTGACCGGCTTGCAGGATCACGATCTCATAGGTAGCGAGCGCAAAGGCAAAAGCACCAACCACGGCAATCAATGGTTTAACGCGCAGACACAGGGCCAGAATGTAGAAACCGATGAGATGCAAAAGGAAGATTCCTGAAGGTACTCCGAAAAAATTCAGAAAACCGATAATG
>JBKCAB010000692.1:0-589 GCA_046307935.1 Bacteroidota bacterium
CCGAAGAATACTGCAGTATCGTTATCATCGTTTCCGATGTTGGCCGAGCAATGCATGGAAAGAACACCTCTTTCGTGCGGAAGGATATAATTGAGTACGCCAAAGATCCCTTTCTTGATCTCGCCGGTATATCCTGTGCCACCAATAATGATCATCTTTTTCGAGAAGTTCAGGATGGCAAAATTGTGCTGTCTTGTTCCGTCTAGCTCAGGATCTGCAAGAAATCCCGGAGCACATACAACGTGCCAGTCTGGAACAAAATTTTCAATCTCCTCCTCTCCCGGACGAAGGAACATGTTGTATGCAAACATGTTCGACCAAGGGAATTCAGTAACAACGCGCACATTCAGTTTGTAACTTGGATCAGCACAAACATAAGCATCACGAACATAAACATCCTTGGCTGTCAGATAGGCCTTCATTCGGTTGTAAAGCGCGTCGAAACGTTCTGGTGAGAATTTGATGTTTATGTCTCCCCACCAAACTGTATTTTCTGTGTTTTCGTCGCAAACCACAAAACGGTCTTTCGGTGATCTTCCGGTAAATTCACCGGTTTCTATGGCGATCGCTCCGGTGTCGGTTAAAACAC
>JBKCAB010000693.1:0-794 GCA_046307935.1 Bacteroidota bacterium
TCGCAGAAATGAATTGGCTGCTCAGCTGACAGCTCAGAAAACGATTGCTGCAGCGGACAAGGATTACTCAAACGACGTAGAGTCACTCAAGTCACAACCTGAAACAGAACAACGTAACTTGGCACTGGCAGAACGTGAAAAAGAACATCAGGAATTGTTGAATACTAAAATAGCATCCAATGAGAAAACTTTGGAGAAAAAAGACAATCCTGAGCTCAGAGCGCAAACGACCGTTTTACAGGAAGAGCAGAAAGCCAGTCAACAGCGTGAGAGCGAATACAGAGCCGCAGCACTCGGTGAGCTTGCGTCTTCTGAAAAGAAGGAAGCCTATATCACGAATCTCAGGGAAGATTTCCTGGCAGGAAACACGAATGAATTGAACAAGGAGTACAAAACGCTTGATGATTTGAAGAAGCAGGATAAGATCCTTGCCCAAT
Organism: Bacteroidota bacterium; assembly: GCA_046307935.1. Lineage (GTDB taxonomy): Bacteria > Bacteroidota > Bacteroidia > Flavobacteriales_D > Crocinitomicaceae > M0103. The sequence goes on from JBKCAB010000693.1 coordinate 438, forward strand.
ACGAATCTGATCTTAAAAAGCAAGTAGCGGGAGTAGAGCAGGAAATCAAAAATGATTCACAGAATGTTGATCTGCAAAATGAAAAAGATTGGCTTAAGTCTGAATTGGAAGAAGTTCAGAAAAAACGTCGACAGATCAGTATAGAGGTCGGAGAGTTGGAAACCATGTTGATGGCGGATAATCGAGAAACTGAAGTGAGCAGTCCTGAATTGAACGTGCTGCGTGCCGATGAACGACAGCTGGAGAAGCAGCTGACGAACACTGAGCTCACTGCCGCAGAGCGTAAAACGATAGAAAAACAGCTTGAGCAAAACCGTGAGGAGCAGGTTCAAAAAGAAAATGATCTGCTTGCAGAAC
>JBKCAB010000694.1:0-4181 GCA_046307935.1 Bacteroidota bacterium
ATACGATTGACTCCTATTCTCTGGAAAGTCTCAAAGATTACATGTCATGGCATTTGATCAACCATTATTCAAAGTACCTCGGATCGGAATTTGTTAAAAAGCGTTTTTCTTTCTATGGCATGGTGTTGAGTGGAAAAACCGAAATGAAACCACTCAATGAAACCGCCATCGAAGAGATCACCAACATGGAATTTGGTGAATTACTTGGAAAAGCCTTTGTTGAAAAGTATTTCTCTCAAAAAGCACAAGAAAGGGTGAATACGATGGTAGACAATCTTCTTCTCGTTTTCCGTGAACGCATTGCAAATCTGGATTGGATGTCGCGGGAAACAAAAGATGAAGCACTGAACAAGTTGAACTCCATCGGTCGAAAATTGGGTTTTCCTTCGAAATGGGAAGATTACTCCTCTCTGAATTTCACACGTTCGAACTACGTGAACAACGTAGATGAAGCGAACCGTTACTCGCATTACAAGAACCTTTCGGAACTGAATAAACCTGTTGACAAAGAAAAATGGGGAATGCCTGCACACATGGTCAATGCGTATTACCATCCCTTACTCAACGAGATCGCTTTCCCCGCAGGGATCATGCAGCCTCCATTCTTCGATGAAAACGCTGAAGATGCCGTTAATTATGGAAGGATCGGTATGGTGATCGGTCATGAATTCACCCACGGCTTCGACGATATGGGCTCTAAGTTCGCCGCTGATGGCTCGTTTAAGAACTGGTGGTCAGAAAGCGATCGAAAACTTTTCGAGGAAAAAACGAAAGTATTGGGAGAAACTTTTTCTGGTTTCTGCCCTGTCGAGGGACACTGTGTAAATCCCGAGTTGACAATGGGCGAGAATATTGCTGACCTTGGCGGTCTTACCATGGCATATTATGCTTACGCACGGACGGACGAGTTCAAGTCCGGTAAAGCTCGTGAAGGATTTTCTCCTGCACAACGCTTTTTTATTGCTTACGCTCAGCTATGGAAGATCAATTACACCGAGCAGGAAATGAAGAACAGGATCGCCAATGACCCGCACTCACCAGGCATGTATCGGGTGAATGGCCCGTTAATGAACTGCCCTGAATTTTTTGAAGCCTTCAACATCAGTGAAGGAAACAAAATGAGAAACCCGTCACAAAAAGTAGCACGAATTTGGTAAACGGTCTTCTCTTACAAATTTAGTTCAGATTCAAAAGTACCTTGACCTTTCCGCGTTTAATTGGCTGAACAGATTTGCTGTAGTTCAGAATCGCTATGATCGTTAGGCTGCTCGGCGTGAGCTTCGGATCTTTCAGTTGGACAGGAAGAGTTTCAGGGTATTTTTTCAACATAGGCGAATTTTGTTTTTTTTAATCACAGAATATAACGCAGCACGGTTTGAATTATTTTACGAGGGAAAAAAGAAAAGGGACCTTATCAGTCCCTCTTGTGAGCAATACTGGATTCGAACCAGTGACCTCTACCCTGTCAAGGTAGCGCTCTAAACCAACTGAGCTAATTGCCCTAACTCGAGCCAAAAATAAACATTCTCCGTTAAATGTACTGCATGGATATTATGCTTAGCTTTACTTTATCATACTTTTTTAAATTTTTTTTATGACGATTCAATATATCACGGTAGTTTCATTGAACTAAAAATTATCGAACCACAAAAAAGGTGAAAAGATCGAAGAAACTACTGCTGAGAATCCCATGGTTTTCTTGTTTGGTGTCGGAGGACTAATTCCTGAGTTCGAAGACAATATACGCGGCAAACAAGCAGGTGAGCTTTTCGATTTTTCTATTCTCTCCGAAAACGCATACGGTGAAGCCAATGCAGAGATGATCGTCATGATCCCTATCAATGTTTTTCACGACGAAAATGGTAGTCTCGATACGGATTTGTTCCAATTGGGAGCGGTTGTTCCAATGAGCGATAGTGAAGGAAATCATTTGAGAGGTACGATACTTGAAATCGCTTCCGATTACATTAAAATGGATTTTACTCATCCATTGGCTGGCACTGACCTACATTTTTCCGGAGAGATTTTGTCTATTCGTCAGGCAACTCAGGATGAGATCGATCACGGCCATGTGCACGGACCGGGCGGACATCATCATTGATCTTATTTAATCACATTTTAAAAGGCCGGAACAATCCGGTTTTTTTCTTTCAGAAGGTTAGACGGTATCCAAAAACTGGTAGGATCCCGAAATGATAGAAGTACTTCACTTCTCCTGTCTTCTGATCGAAGTATTGTCCGGCAGGATTCTGAATATTGAACGCGTTCAACAAATCAGCATAAATGGTGCCCGTCATTTCACGGTAATCCCTTTTGAGTCCGATGCGAATATCCGTTCTAAAGAATGGTGGCATTTGTTCTTCAAAACTTCTTGAATGATCCAAAACCGGATATCCCGAGGAAACAAGCTGATCGAGATCATAAGGCGTATAGCGCATGCCGCCCATCAACGTAGCTTTTATTCCGGCTGTAAGCGTCCTTCGTTTTCCGTTATTGTCGAACACCCAGTCTTTTCCACCTGTGAAATTAATGATATAGTTGGTGTTGTATCGGGTATTGTACCAGTTACTGTTCATCGCTTTATATTTAGAATCGAATAGCGAAATCGTAATAAGGTAATACAGTTCCTTGTATATACTGCGTTCAAAAGTGAACTCCAGCCCGCAGTTCCTCCCGAATCCGTGAGAATTCAATTGTACCGTATCGAAGCCTTGCGGAGAATTAAGTAAGCTGAACGTACTGTCTTCGGATAGGCCAACGGGGACATTGAACAGATGTTGAAAGTAGGCTTCCATTTTGACCCGATGATTTTCATTGATCACGAAGGAATAGGACAAAACACCGTGATGAGCCTTACTCAGTTCAAGTCCTTTGTTTGGCGCACTACTGATTCCGTTCATATCTTTTGACAATGCAAAGTAAGTTCCCAACGGCTGGATCTGACTGTGTAGTCCGTAGGCAATTGCAAGTGCATTTCGACCATTCAACTTGTACGCGAGTGACACCCGTGGCTCAATGTTTTGAGTGGCGTTTAATAATAGCCTAAGATAATGTGCTCCGAAATTCAATGATAGGTGTTCATTGAAACGATGTCCGAGCTGTAGATAACCTTGAAATGTCTCTGTCGATCCCAATGAGTTGATCCTGTCTTCAAGGCTGCCTCCTACCCTGTTCTGCAAAGCAAAATGAAACCCGATCAAATTGAAGTTAGCTCCAGCACGAAAGTTGGTCTTTCCCGAAATCTTCTGCACAAAGTTCGATGAGAATGTAAAACGCGATTGCAGAAACGATTCATTGTACAAACGATTGGGATTGAACAAGATATCAAGGCTATCGTTGTAATAACCATTGTTCGTGCCAGATAGAGCCACATTAGATCGTAAATAGGCTTGTTTGCCGATCCTGATCTTGTGCCACGCACCGATGATCCCTGTATTCGCAGTAAATACTCCTTTATACTGGCCCTCGGGTTCAGTAACCCACGATAGCGTATCGCGCACCGAATCGTAGGTATCGCTACTTAGTCCTCCGAGTCCGAAAATACCAAAACTACCGGCCTTTCCTGCGGGAAAATGACAATTAAAGGAAAGATCTTGAAACTTCGTTACATTATCACGAAAAGGGATCACCTTGGTCATTAATGCCAGAGTAGAATACCGGTAATTGATGAGAAAAGATCCTCCATATCCTTTTTTGATCGGTCCTTCGATGGCTGCGTCCATTCCGATAACACTGGTTTGAAGCGTAAACTCGAATCGTTCATTATTACCCTTTCTCAACCCAAGATCAAAAATACCGGAAAGCGCGTTACCGTATTCAGCTGCAAAGGCTCCTGTCGAAAAATCGGAAGTTCCCATGAGCTGAGCACTAATGATCGAAATTCCACCTCCCGAGGTGCCCGCATTGGAAAAGTGATTGGGATTAGGTATTTCTACTCCCTCCATCCGCCAAACGAGACCTCGGGGTGAATTGCCCCGAACAGAAATATCATTATTAAAACCTGCGGTATTCGCAACTCCGGCAAAGGATGTAGCCATTCGAGCAGGATCGTTCATTGCGCCGGCAAATTTTTGGGTCTCTTCCATAGAAAAAGTTGTCGTACTCACAACCGACATTTCGTTGATCGCATTTTCACGCTTTCCGGTTACTGTGACCTCCTCATTCTGTTGGATCTTTTCGGT
>JBKCAB010000695.1:0-1821 GCA_046307935.1 Bacteroidota bacterium
TGGTAAGGTTTTCTTTTCACTTTTGTCTTGATACAAAAGTGACAAAAAATCAAGGCTTGGTATTGCCTTTGAAGCGCCGATAATACAACTGCAGTTGTACTAGGTTATGTGCGCTTCATTTTGTCCTCTCCTGAAAAACGGAGCTTGACGGCGATCTGCTATGCAGCTTTCTCCAAGCTTAGCCGTTTTCAGTTCAAGTCCAAAACCAGGAAATACCTAGGCCATTGAATTCTAATGGAGATCTTTTAAGAGGCTCCCAACTTCGAATATTAGCTGTTCAATGGCCTTTTATCGACTCAGGGAATGATCTTGTAAAATCCGTGTATCAAGACAAAAGTGACATAATAATTCGTTAATCAATCTGTAACCTCCGCCTTGCGGATCCTCAGGGTAAACTAATTGACCATGGTATCTAGCACTCGAGAAAAAAGGATCTTCCATGAATCTTGAAAAAGATCGGATTATCAAATTCGTTCAAACCAAAGTTTACAGCACAACATTCGTTTCCTTGTCAAATCGTTTGTACGATACCATCACAGCCATCGCTGCCAGACCGATCATAACTCCAAAGCTCAGGGCCAATAATCCGAGGTCCAATGTTCCTGCGATCAGCTCTTTTGTTGCGAGCACAACATTAACAACAGGAATACATGCTGTTGCTACATTCAGCTCGATGCCTGGGAAGAAGCCTATCATTGCCGGAAGCACCATCACGATGTTCAGCGGTGTAATGATACTCTGTGCCTCTTTAAAGCTCTTGGTATGAACTGCGATGGGGATCATTACTCCAGCAAAGAAGACCGTGAGTGGGATGAGCAGTCCATACAGCATGAGAATGAACGTCGGACTCAGGATACTGTGAATTATGTTCAAGATCTCTTTGTTCTCAACCACGTCAAGCATTTCAATGGACATTACAAGGCCCAGGAGTGCAAAGGTTGAAGCCGTAAGTCCGGACAGCACAACAACGCCCATTTTTCCTGTAAGGATCTGCCAACGGGCAACAGGTGTAGTGAGCAAAGTTTCGATCGTTCCGCGTTCTTTTTCGCCGGTAAATAGGTCAATTGCCGGATACATGCAGCCAAGGAAACCGAATGCAATGAAAATATACGGAAGTAACCCTCCTGCCAGCTTTCCGATCATTTCTTTCTCTGAAGCGATATTTCGATAGTTCACACTGATTGGTTCGATCTGCTGTCGGTTGATATTCAACCTGATCAGTCGTGTAGCTTTTGCTTTTTCTGAAACGAATTGCATATATGCCTCGGCACGATCATACAGTCCGACATCCGTTCCATTGTAATAAACGGTGAGAGAAGCAGGTAACATGGAGTCGATCGCATCTTCGAAGCTATCCGGCTGAAATATGGCAAGTTGAATACTGTCAGATTGGATGGCTTTAATCAGAGATGTGGTATCAGTGAAACGGATCAGCTCCTTTTCACCCAGTTTATCCGGTAAGGATTTCAGCTCTTGATGAATGAAGGATTCTTCACCGCCCACGATACCGATTTTGATCTTCTTGGTGGCAGATTCCTCTTCAAAACTTGCTGAAACGGATACAAAGATGTTCATGATGAGGGGAAATACCAGGGTGGGTATAACCAGCATCATCATCAAGGTTCTTCTGTCTCTTAGGGTATCTTTTAGCTCCTTTTTGAATATAGTAAAGATCATGATCAGTCGTTTTGGGAGGTTTGAACAATACGTATGAATTCAGCAGTCAGGTTGTCCAAATATTGGCCAACCACCCCGTTAATAGTCGTCGCGCAGCTCATGGATTGAAGCCAATGAATGCGATCTTGTTACGGGATTCCGGAA
>JBKCAB010000696.1:0-528 GCA_046307935.1 Bacteroidota bacterium
GTCTGATGGGATTGGCGGATCAGGAGGTGTTGGGTGATCAGAATGGGAGCATCGATCTGAATGAGCTGGAAATGTATGTAAAGAGTAAGGTCGCTCTGAGCACTCAGAAAAAACAAAATCCTGTCTTCTCAATGAGTGGCAACAGGGAATTTGCAACTGTTGATCCTAAGCTGCTGGAGGTAGCTAAAAAATCTCAGAGCCTGACATTCAATGAATTGGCTGCCTTGACCAAAGATAAGGCAGTTACTGCATCGGAAGAGGGCTTTTCCGGGCCTTGTGGAGCCTATTTGCAGTTATTCAGAGAACAGACGATCGACCAGAAATTCTTCAGGGACGAATTGGATTCACTGGACAAGCTTCCTATTGCTACAGGCTTTTCCAAGTCAAAGAAAAGCCACTCAAAGAAGATCAATGCGATCGCGGTCAGTCCGGATGGTATGTACACGGCTACAGCATCAGTTGATGGTGTAGCCATAAATACAGGCAGGGACGTCGATAAAATGCGATGGCTGAAGGGACAGACAGGAG
>JBKCAB010000697.1:0-3325 GCA_046307935.1 Bacteroidota bacterium
GTCCTATCTCTTCAACGCGCTTTTCATTCTTTTGAATTTCACAGGTCTGGCATTGATCGTTCTCGGTGCACTTCCTCGCTACTCGGATTACTTTCTGCTGCTGAGTTTTCTGGGATACACGCTCCTCGTGCTAACCGCTGCCGGATTGTTCATATTCGAAGGAAGGCTCATGATGGCCAATATTGCACGTTTTATTTTGGGTGGCGTACTGATCACATCAGGGTTGATCAAACTCAATGATCCGCTGGGATTCTCCTACAAGCTTGAGGAATATTTTGAGGATGGTGCACTGGCTTATCGAATAAAGGAATTATTCGGTTCTCCCGGATTTTCGCTTGAATTCTTGATTGATTCGGCGCTCGGAATTGGCATCTTTGTGTGCATACTTGAGATCGTTTTTGGCATCCTGCTCGTACTCGGTGGTATGGTAAAGTTGGTCTCCTATTCCCTACTTTTACTCTTGTTGTTCTTTGCATTTCTGACTTGGCACACGGCTGGCTGCGATCCTGAAAAACGTTTCATTGACCGTGATACGTACGAGATGGGTTCAGCATTGGCTGATCAGAAGCTGAAGTCCTCTAGAACGAATAAAGACGTTAGGATCGTTTCGAAAAACGCAGAGGGTATCGTTGTTGAAGAAAAAAAGTCTGTACAATGTGTGGAGGATTGCGGTTGTTTTGGCGATGCGTTAAAGGGTTCTTTGGGAAGGTCGCTAACTCCCAAGGAATCCTTCTGGAAAGATCTCGTTCTGTTGTACCTGACGCTTTGGGTTTTCGTCGCTCAATGGATCCTGGAACCGAATTCCAGAAAACAAAATATCCAGTTCCTGATCGCAGAGACTGTTTTACTGGGCATTTTGAGTTGGTTGTTCGGTTGGTATTTGATCCTGGTTTTCGGGATTTTACTTCTCATCGGGTCCCTTTGGGTTAAGCGTGCCGGAGGTCCGATTTTCGGGAACGATTATGGGTTAATGCTCTTCTGCGTGGGGTCACTACTTGTCTTGACGATTTATGTTTTGCGATACGAACCATTAAAAGATTTTCGACCCTATGCGGTGGGATCCAATTTAATGAAAAGAACCAAAGATGGTGAAAAAGGCACCTATTCAAGTGTTGTGGTCTACCAGAATAAAGAATCCGGAGCATTAAAAGAATTTGACGCAAACTCGAAGGAGTACGCATCTTCCGGTATTTGGGAAGACAAAAAATGGAACTTTGTCCGTATGGTGAATAATGCCATCATTCCACCTAAACTTCCCTCGATCACGGAGCAGTTCAATCCAGTCAGATCCATAAAGGAAATAGGTCCTGAAGAAAGAACCTTGGAATATGTTGTTCGGATGATCCAGCGATCAACCGAGAATTCATTGAAACTGAGGAACCGAAATACGGGAGAGATCTTATCCGTCAATTTAGCATTGTACGATCCGTCTAAATATCCTGACGAGAACTTCAAGGTTCTGGATACACTAGAGATGATTCCATCTTTATCGGAGGTGAGTATTCGTGAACTGATATTCAAGGCTGACAGAATACTTGTTTTGGTTGTTAAAGACCTTGAAAAAGCCAATTGGTCGTCAGTTGGGGAGTACAAGTCATTGATGAAGGAGTGTAAAAAACGGAACATTCCGTTTGTGATGATTTGTAATGGCAATATAAATGACATTCGAAAATTCAGGAACAAATTTGGGTTCAGCGTTCCCGCATTCACGAATGATGATACTGAACTCAAGGTGATTGCAAGATCGAATCCTTCGCTGATGGTGATCGAAAAAGGCATTGTGAAAAGTAAACATCCGCACCGCTCAATACCTGAATTCGGTTGGTTGGAAAGAAATATATTCACTGAAAAATGAGACGAAAGATTGTAGCTGCCAATTGGAAAATGAACCTAAACCAAACGCAGGCTTTGGAGTTGTACTCTGCCATTGGATTGGGAAAAAATGACGACGTTCAGCTCATCGTTTTTCCGGTTGCTTTGCATGCTCAGATGTTGATAGCACAGGGCGGTTCTATTCCTCTTGGAATTCAGAATTTTTATTTCGAATCAAAGGGTGCATTTACCGGAGAAATCTCAGTGATTCAAGTAAAGGATATCGGTGTTCAGTATGTATTGATCGGTCACAGTGAAAGACGTTCCATTTTTGGTGAGTCGAACGAGATGATCAAAAAGAAAGTGGATGCAGCTTTGGAATTTGGACTTACACCGCTGTTTTGTTGTGGTGAACCGTTGGAGGTCAGAGAATCCGGAAAGGAGCTTACTTTCGTGAGAGAGCAACTTGAACAATCGCTCTTTCATCTGGACAAAAGGGCGATTGAAAAATGCATTATTGCCTATGAACCTGTTTGGGCGATCGGAACCGGTCGCACTGCTGACAGCAGGCAGGCGGAGGAGATGCATGCATCGATTCGTTCTTGGATAAGCGATAGATATAACACAGAGGTAGCTGAGAAAATACCCATTTTGTACGGAGGGAGTTGTAACCCATCCAATGCCGGCGAGTTATTTGCCTGTCCGAATGTGGACGGAGGTTTGATCGGTGGGGCATCACTGGATGCGGCATCATTTTTAGCAATTGCAGGATCTTTCTGATGGATTATCTGGAACTCAATATTGAACTCAAGCCAAGGGATCCATGGGCTGAAATACTCATAGCGGAACTGGCTGATGCGGGATACGAAAGCTTCGTCGAAACCGAAGAGGGATTACTCGCCTATGGACGTATTTCTGAAATTGATCTTGACGATCCGGTAAGGGATACGATCCTGAGTAACAATCACCCGGATTTTGAAGCCAAGATCGAACAGCGTATCATTCCTCATGAGAACTGGAATGCGAAGTGGGAAGCAGATTTTTATCCTGTACAAGTGGAAGAATATTGCACCATCATCGCTCCGTTTCATGAGCAATCTGTAGTGAAGGGACTTCCAGTTGTTATTCAACCTCAAATGTCCTTTGGAACAGGTCACCATCAGACGACTTACATGATGACGAAAGCTTTGTTTGAATTGGTTTCGATGCCAAAAAATGTCCTGGATATGGGAACGGGTACGGGGGTTCTGGCCATCGTAGCTGAAAAATTAGGCGCCGAAAAGGTTGTTGCTGTGGATATTGAAGATTGGTCGGTAGAGAATACGATGGAGAATGCCCAGCGAAATCAATGTGAGCATATTTTGGGGATCTGCGGAGATATCGATGTGGTACCTCATTTGAATTACGGCCTGATCCTTGCAAACATCAACAAAAACATTCTTAAGTCCCACATGAACGCTTACTGCAACTTTCTGGATGAAAAGGGTATTTTGCTTCTGAGTGGCTTTTTTAC
>JBKCAB010000698.1:0-6518 GCA_046307935.1 Bacteroidota bacterium
GGCGGCAAAGGAAGCAGAGGCGGCAAAAGAACTTGAAGAAAAGCTGGCTAAACTGGATGAAGAACAGAAGGAGCTGGACGAGGAACGAAAAGAGCTCGAAAAGGAACAGAAGAAGCTGAACGATAAAAAGAAGAAGGGCAAGAACCTCGATAAGATCCAAAAGGCGCAGGAAAAGCTCGACGAGGCGAACCGTAAGCTGGATGAAAAACAGGAGAAGCTGGATGAAAAACGTAAGAAAGCAGTTAAAAAAGCAAAATAGGCCTTTCTGATATTTGTAACTGCACCACCCACTCTAAAGCAATTCGTATTTTCGCCGCGTGTTCGACCGGTATAAATACCATATTATTCTGCACCTCATCATTTTTATGTGGGGATTTACGGGTATCCTCGGAAAACTGATCCATCTTGATTCCCTTGTCATTGTTTGGCACCGCGTATTGATCGCCTTCGTTGCGCTGGGCGTAGCACTTACCGTTTTAAGAAGATCACTGAAAGTTCCACAATCAAAAGAGCTGATCGCCATAGCAGGGGTGGGCATTGTGGTTGCCATGCATTGGATCACCTTTTACAAATCAATACAACTATCTACGGCGTCTTTGGGAATCCTTTGTCTTTCGACAACAACGCTGCATGTTACCTGGCTGGAACCGCTCATCATGCGTCGGAAATTCTCCTGGATTGAATTTTTGCTTGGGTTGATAGTCATTTATGGGATCTATTTTGTTTCCGGCGATTTCGATGCTCAAGAGTACTATGCACTGGCTTATGGACTGGTATCCGCACTATGTGCGGCGCTTTTCTCTGTTTTCAATGCAAAGCTTGCCCAAGACATTCCCTCTGCGAAGATCACCTTCTACGAATTACTTACCGGATTTTTGTTCATCAGCTGCGTGCTGCTACTGGACGGCAAGCTCAATGCAGGGCTTTTTGTGATGACACGGAGTGACCTGCTTTGGCTTTTATTCCTTGGGATTCTGTGCACTTCATTTGCTTTTCTGGCGACTATTGAGGTAGTTAAGCGTTTGGGTGCTTTCACCGTGTCTTTAAGCATCAACATGGAGCCGGTATATACCATTCTCCTTGCTATCGTGATCCTGAATGAGAATGAAGTGTTGGGCATGCAGTTCTACATTGGTTCTGCGATCATCGTACTCGTTGTTGTGGCCAATGCGGTCATCAAATACAACATGAAGGGAAACGCTTCCAAGCAAAAGATCAAAGAATCCCCTGGTCTTTTAGATAACTGATCCACCTTGCAGACTGTTTCTCATTCATCACTCTTGGAACTTTGTTCTGAGAGCCCAACTTACCGATCGCATTCATGAAACCATAGAAGATCTTTGGGTCGATCCGCAAGACCTCAGGGTTTTTCAGGGTGTACTTTCTGGCAGAGGCATAATCATCATTCAAGGAACACAACTTTTTATCCAACTCCTCCATCAGCTTTTTTTCACTGACCTTTCCAACGGCTCCGATGAACCAAAAGTGACGCTGTTCATCCGTTTGCGGGAAGATACAGAATTCAGGAATTTCAATTCGGAGCTTTTCTGCAGTAGAATGGATCGCTTCGTTGATGTTGTCCAGAGATAAATGTTCACCGCAAAGACTCAGGAACTGTTTGATCCTCCCTGTGATCAAGATCTCCCTATGGGCAACATCAGTAAAACGCACCAGGTCGCCTAGCATGTATCTCCACAAACCGGCATTCGTAGTAATGACCATAGCATAATCAACACCTTCTTCCACCTCACACAGCGTAAATGCCCGGTATCGATCACGAAGGTCTCCCTGCTCATCAAAAAAATCGGAGTTGAAGGGAATAAACTCGAAGAAGACACCCGTATCCAGCAACAATTTCATCCCTTTCCTTTCTGGTGAAGTCTGGTAACCGAAATAACCTTCACTTGCAAGGTAGGTATCCAAAAGATACACCTCTTTGCCGATTACTTTCTGGAAGCGTGGCACATAGGGTTTCATGAAAACGCCTCCGTGTACATAAACCTGAAAATTTGGCCAGATGTCATGGATACTGCTCAGTTTATATCGCTCCACTATCCGCTCCAGTAGCATGATGCACCAGCTTGGAATACCAGCAAGAATTCCCACGTTCCACTCTGGCGCTTTTTCAACGATCCTGTCCAGCTTTGAATTCCAATCTTTAATCCCCGCGATGCGACTTCCGGGCTTGGCGAAAGGAGAGAATATAAATGAGGTATTTTTCTTTAAGATACCGCTCAGATCCCCCTCGATATGCGTTTTTTTCTTGGTTAGTTTGGTTGAACCGCCGACCGTGAGGATGCTGGCATTGAAAAAAGTATCGGGAAGGTCCAGCTCATGAAGCATCGTGATCTGACGGATACTCGATCTTTGAAAGGTCTTGATCATATCATCGGTAACCGGGATCCGCTTCGAAGGCGAACCAGTAGTTCCGGACGATAACGCATAGAATTTGATCCTCCCGGGCCATGTGTTGTGTTTAACTCCCAAGATGGAGTGTTTCAGCCAGCTGTCGTAAAACTTTTCATAATCGGAGATCGGAAGCTCATTTTGAAAGGCTTCTACAATCTCTGGAGCCTGCAATAAACCTGTAAAATTGTGGTGGGTACCGATCTTCGTTTTTTGGGCTTTTTGAAGTAATTTACTGAGTAACTTCAGTTGATCCTGGTATTCTTTACCCTTGTTGAAATTCCGCTTGTAACCGATCGCTGTGGTCTTTTTTAACAATTTTCCGATTATGGGCATTCTCAGAATTTTGAACAAAATTACAGAAAACATTTTGTTTGTGTGGAGGCACCGTAAGCCATACGGCAACCAAAAATGAGCGCATTTAACTGATTGAATTTGTTTATTATTACATTTGCAACAGGATATAAAACCTGTAATTGCTGTCTATGAAAACAAAGACCTTTATTGTGCCCCATGACTTCACACCGGTAGCCGACGTTGCACTGGAACATGCTGTTGCCACCGCAGGGCCGCTTGATGCGCAGATCTACGTGCTGCATGTTGTTCCGAAAGAAAAGGATATCAACGAGGCCGAACAGAAGCTGGAAACCATTTTGGCTGCCAACAGCGGAAAGGGCGCGAAGCTTATCCCGTATGTGAGAATTGGAAGTATCTTCGAAGAGATCGGTGATTTTGCTGCAGAACATCATGCCGAGCTTATTTTCATGGGAACTCATGGCGCACACGGGTGGCAACACATTACAGGAAGTCATGCGTTGAAAGTGGTGACCAGTTCTTCCGTTCCATTTGTTATTGTTCAGGAAAAAGGCATCAAACCAACCGGTTATGATGATATTGTTGTTCCGATGGACCTGAACAAAGAAACAAAGCAGAAACTGGCAATTGTTGCTGACCTGGCGCAATACTTCAAGTCGCGTGTACATGTCATTACTCCGGACGAGACTGACGAATTCCTGCGTCACCAGGTTCAAGCTAATATCCAATTCGCACACAAGTTCTTTTCAGAGCGCGACATTGAGATGACGGCAACCGTTGCGCCAAGCAGTGGTTTTGACAAGGAAGTTGTGAAGCATGCCGTGAACATTGATGCAGACCTTATTGCTATCATGAACCTGCATAGAGGCGGGATATTGAGTAGTTTGGGATCCAATTATGAGCAGTATATCATTACCAACGACGCGAAGATCGCAGCGCTTGTGGTAAACCCCATTGATATCAACGGAAAATACGGTCAGAGCGTATTGTTCAGCTGATCTAGATTTTATTATACGAAAAGCCGGTTCGAAAGGATCGGCTTTCTTGTTTTTTTCGAGGCGCTCATGAGGTGATTCAGCTCTAGATGTTTGAATTGTTTTTTCAGTACCGCTTATTGTAAGAAGCACTTATATTTGTTTAAAACAAAAACCATGAGAATTACGCTTTTATTGTGTGCATTCCTGTTGATAAACGGCTTCAATCAGCTTTACGGTCAAGGATTGCGGGATTTTAAAAAGAAAACCGAGTCCAATGCCAAAGAGCGCACACAAATGCTCGATCTGCTTCGAAATGATATCAAAAATGATATTGAACAAGATGTTGTTTTCGTGGTAGAGCACTTTAAGGTTTTTGGCAGTTATGCCTGGATGGAGGGCACTGTTCAGCGCAAAGATGGCCAAGAACTCTATTTTACGCATGATGCTTATTCTTGCTGTCACGTTGAGGCACTGTTCAAAAAAGTGAACGGTAACTGGGTAATGAAAGTGAACGGTGCATTTTCAACCGATGTGTGGTACAGTTGTATTATTAGTGAATACCCCGATATCAACAAACAGATCTTCAGTGAGACGGTATTGAACGTTCAGGAGGGTTGTAATTGAGAACTTTTTTGGTTAAATCATATCCATATGAAGAAGAAATTTACATTGACAATCTTGGTTTTCCTTACTATAATTTGGAACACCTTGATTTACGCACAATGTAACGGATCTGAGTATCTATGCAACAAACGTTATGATGAGGTTGCTTACCTAACCACACACAATGCATTCAACGCCGAAAATCAGGGGTTCTTTCTTCCGAATCAGTATGAAGGGATCACCCAGCAGTTGAACTACGGGGTGCGCGCGCTGATGATCGATGTCTATTTGCAGGGCGGAGTGGCCGTTGTGTATCATGGATCAAGTTTTCTTGGGAGTGCAACACTGCAAAGCATTTTAATTGAGGTAAAAAGCTTTCTCGATACTCATCCGAATGAGGTAGTTACACTTATTTTAGAGTGCTATGTCACATCGGCACTTATAGAATCAGAACTGATCGGTACTGGTCTGATGAACTATGTCTACACCGTGCCCGTTTCAGGCCAGTGGGACACCTTACAGGATATGATTACCAATAACAGCAGGCTCGTTGTGATTACGGATAAAAACGATGCTGGTCCTGAACAAGACTGGTATCACTACGCTTGGGAGCACTGCGTTGAAACCCATTTTTCAGTGAATTCTATAAACGATTTCACCAATGATTTCAATCGCGGAGATGCAGCGAACGATCTCTTTATTTTTAATCATTTCGTAACCAATTCGGTGACAGGAACAGGCTTGCCTGCAGAAGCACCAGCCGTGAACAACTATGATTTTTTAATGGGTAGGATCCAACAGCATTTTTCACAGTATGCCAAGTTCCCGAATTTCATCACGCTCGATTTCTATGATGTAGGAGATGGCATGGAAATCGTTGATTCATTGAACTCTTCAGGATATACACTATCCGCTTTCGAGTTGGCTCAGTCAAACGTCCTTAAGCTATATCCAAATCCGACCTCAGAAGTAATCTCCGTCTATGCTGAAAAAGTTGATGGTTCGATCGCCAAAATATTCGGCCAAACGGGCAGCGTTATTATGGAATGTCAACTAAATGAAGGCGAGACAACGATCACCGTGGGTCACTTGGATGCGGGAATATACACTATCCGCGTCAATGGAAGTTCGGCTAAATTTATGGTTTTAAAAAATTAAATGAATTTCTTAAAAAGGAAAAAGATGTGCCCTGATGGCCTGATGTAGTGTCTTTACACTTCAAAATTAGGCTGTACACTTAGGGGGCCTGTTTGAAATTTATCTATTGATTACAGAACCCTTCTAAAATTTCCTTTACAGAATCCTGTCCGGCACGATAGTTTGGATTCGTGTTGTAAACGATCCGGAAGTTAGAACAAGCCTCATATTTTCGATTTCTATTTCCGAGGAAAACCCCATATTGAAAATAGCAATCCAAATTATTTGGGTTGAGGTTCAAACATGCCTTGTAATCATTTTCAGCTTGAGTATCTAATTTCAACCAGCTGTGAGCGACAGCGCGCTCGAGATACCATTGATGCATTAAATTCGCTTTTTCAAATTCACTGGCATAAGAAATAGCAGAACTTAAAAAGTCTAGGGCAAGTGAATATTCCTTCGCTACATTTGCAACCTTACCAATAACATAGTTTGTGAATGAAATATTAGGTTCAATTTGATATGCTTGATACGCGTAGGATTTTGCAAGTGATATTTCACCAATAATCGAGTAAACCAAAGCGGCTTGACCCCAAGGATGATAATAATTTGTGTCAAGAGAAATAGAAATATCAAAGCATTGTAATGCAGAACCCAAAATTTCTTTATTCATCGATCCTCTGCCTAATTGGTGAAAGGAATTACCCAGTCTAAACCATGCTGTTGCATCTTCTGGATAATCTTGAATATGCGCCGTAAAATAGTCTGCAGCAGTCTCAAAATCTGAATCCTCATAGGCCACCATTCCTTTGATAAAGTTTTCATCATTTTTAATGTTTTCATAAAATGTTGACAGTGAAAGGTTTAAATTTCTAGTCAATTTATTTACTAATAAAACAGGTATTACTTTGTTTAAATTAGCATGTCTATCTTTGACTTCATCAGCAAAAGTTCCAGATGTGATACCTACTAATTTTCCAGCACCATCAAAAAGCCCACCGCCGCTACTTCCATGCGTAAAAGGTGTTGATGTTTGGATTATTTTTTCACCGTTTTCCTCTCTAATACTGGATATTATTC
>JBKCAB010000699.1:0-371 GCA_046307935.1 Bacteroidota bacterium
TTGGCCAAGCTTAGAGCGGAAGAAAAGGCCTTGGAATTCGCCGGAATACAGTTCACGTCCATAGGTGTAAATATTGGGTTGAATTTGCTCCTCATGCTTTATGCGTTTGATCCGGCACGACCGGAAGAAGGGGTGCTGTTCATTCTGTTTTCCAACCTGTTTGCTTCCGTGGTGAAGCCACTATTGCTGTATAAACAGTTTATGAGCCTGGAGTTCCGGTTCGACTGGCAAATGGCAAGGAGAATGCTGTGGTATGCCACACCACTTGTAATAGCAGGTTTCGCGGGGATCATCAATGAAACAATCGACAGAATCCTGCTCAAACACATCCTCTACGATGGTTCATCACAGGAGTCGTTGACCTATGCAGA
>JBKCAB010000700.1:0-470 GCA_046307935.1 Bacteroidota bacterium
ATTGCGAATATTCAAGGATTTTGATGCGTTGGAAGAGATCCGAAACCCGGTTCTGACGATCGGAACGTTCGATGGTGTCCATATAGGTCATCAAAAGATCATTGAACAGCTCAATTCGGAGGCGCAAAAAATCGGAGGAGAGTCGGTATTGTTCACCTTTTATCCGCATCCTAAGCAAGTTCTCTTTCCAGATAGCGATCACCTCAGGCTCATTCAAACGCAATCTGAAAAACTGATAAAGTTGCGCGAATGCGGTTTGCAAAATGTCATTGTCTTCCCCTTTACAAAAGAGTTCTCGCGATTAACGGCAGTTGAGTTCGTACGCGACTTCCTTGTAAATAGGTTGAAAGTAAAGAAACTCGTGATCGGTTATGATCATCAGTTTGGAAAGAACAGGGAAGGTACCCTCGAGTTTTTGAAGAACATTGCTGAAGTTTATGACTTTGAAGTGATCGAAATCCCTGCACAGG
>JBKCAB010000701.1:0-756 GCA_046307935.1 Bacteroidota bacterium
ATTTTAAAGAATTTGATTATGAACAAAACCGAATTGATTGTAAATAACGGCCTCGTGAGGATCGTAGGTGTATTCGAAACTTCCAACAAACCGAAGCAAACTGCTTCCCGATTTATGCAGTCTGGCTTTGAGGTTGAAAACATTAAAGACCCTTTCGCGTTGAATTTTCATAAGAACTATTGGTATCCTGATTTCAGAGATATTTATTTTCTTAAAAAAGAGGATACAAGCGCTACGATCTACACAAAGGATATTGACGAAAAGGTTGACTTCGTTGTTCGAACCAATCGTGAAACCGGCGTTCAAACACTATTGAACGTGTGTATTAACTCGGCAGAGATATTCATGTTCAAGGGTCACCTCAATTTCTTCTCGATCGATCTTTCCATTGAAGAAAAGAATTTGTCTTCTTATTCAGATCTAACATTTATCGTACGAAACTTTGAATCAGCCATAAAGTCTGAGGGAACAGATCTCAAATGGGTGAATTGGATCGAGAAAAATATTTTGTGTGGAATTAAAATCAGTTCCGATCCATCGGTGAAAAAAGTAAAAGTGGACGATTACTCCGGCTCTAAGTTTAAACTATTCTCGGTACTAGACCTTGCAGATGCGATCGATTCATCCGTGAGATCGGAATTACTCTATGATATCGGATGCTCTGCTCCCATTGGATCAGCTGGAGGCAACACCGCATTCACGCCAAGTGAGCCCTATTTCGAGGAGCTGATGGAAAATAAGATCTCTGTCTTCAAT
>JBKCAB010000702.1:0-1027 GCA_046307935.1 Bacteroidota bacterium
GATTTGGTCAAAGCAGCTTATTTAAATGGTTGCCGACGTTTTGACGGAGCTATCAAAGGTTTCGGTGGTTGTCCCATGGCGAAAGACGATCTAACAGGAAATATGCCTACTGAACGTATGCTTGAGTTTTTCAGCGAGGAAGGCATAGAAACAGGTATTAATAAAAATGAATTCAGTGAAGCCATGGCACTTTCACTCACGGTGTTTCCTGGTTAATGTTACGTTTGAATGGAGATGAATTATAGCGGTATGAAATGCAGTTTTTCTTTTTCTGGAAACAAACCAATATGGAAATGGGCGGCAATAGTTCTGCTCTTCGCTTCATGCTCCGGAGACCCTGATACTGATAAACAAAACAACGAAGCAACCGACAACTCCACAGGATCCGTTGAATCGATCGAAACGCTCTTCGATAAGGATGAATTTCAGGATCCGATAATGAAGGAATTGTTGAAAGAGCTCAATTTTTGCAATGAGATTGTTTCCGACACGATGGATTACATGAATCCTAGCTGCACACCGAGATTCTTTCGTTTTTTCCCTTTAACCGAAAAAATGGCCCTTGAAAATGGATTTCTTCTACAAGTTAAGTCTAAAGTTTCCGGATTTCCTTTAAGGAGGCTATTGGTCTTTGTTCGTGAACGAGGACAGCTTGTTAAGGCGAATGGATTTGTCGCCAATTTGATCGGGAGACGCAAAACAGCGGGTGAATTCGATGATCTTTTACTTCGATTCAACGATAACATTGATGGAGATCCTGCCTTCTACAATTGTTACTTCAAGTGGAACGGTTCGAAATATGAATTCTCCTCTGTAGAGGTTATCGAAGGGGTCAATTGGGGAGGACCTGTCAAGAAGGAATTCAGAGATTCAATGTCCATTGAGATCAAGAAAGTGCTCACTGATAATTCCATGCTATTCTGATGCGTCATTTGCTCTGGATACTTCCACTAGCGTTTGCTTGTACAACGGGCGTTAAAATGCGCCAAGTTAATTACGGAGCGTTGTTTCACGATGGGAACAGTAA
>JBKCAB010000703.1:0-816 GCA_046307935.1 Bacteroidota bacterium
AGACGCTCAACTTTTATCGTTCAATTGGATTTAACACGTTGGTTTTTAATGGGAAACATACCATAGAACACGAAACGATCAGCCAGCTCGTTTCAGGAATTCTGGACTCAATTCGATGATCGTTCGAATATGTTGGCACAATTTTAGATATTTGTAGCGAAAACAAATAAAAACATGAAATACGTATTTACACTTCTTGCATTGATCTCGCTCTCAATGGCAAATGCGCAGGAGGACAAGTCGCAGGCTATTCTTGACAAGCTCTCGGCAAAAATGAAAGGTTATAAATCCTTTTACATCGAATTCACGGCAACCATCAAAAATGCGTCGAACGGAACAAATCAGACAGAAACAGGAAAGGGATACGTCAAGGGAGATAAGTTCACTGCAACCTATGGTGAAAATACGATCCTATCAAACGGCGTGAAAACCTGGACAATTGTTAAAGAGGAAAAAACGGTTTATCAGACCGATGCGGCAGCTGATGATGAAGAATCGATCAACCCAAAAAAGTTAATGACGATCTGGGAAACCGGATTTAAAAGCAAATACGAAAAGGAGGAGAAACTGAACAATGAAGCAGTTCACGTCATCAACCTTTACCCTAAGAATCCGAGCAAAGTTGAATACCATACCATAATCTTGTACGTCTCGAAAACCACGAATGAGTTGAAGAAAGCTGTAATGAAAACAAAAGATGGAACGAGTATGACCTACACGCTGACCAAATTTCAAGGAAACCCAACAGTAGAAGATTCTATGTTTGTATTCGATAAAAAGAAATATCCGGGTTACACCGTTATTGAAGACTAGAAC
>JBKCAB010000704.1:0-367 GCA_046307935.1 Bacteroidota bacterium
ACAGTCTCCGGAAGGGCAAAATTCTCATACAGACCTTGAGGCTTTTCCGTCCTTTCCGGATGTAGATCGGTAAATAAGAGAAATGTCCTGAAGAAAACAGCCGATAATCCGACAATCATCAGAGAATAAAGCCCTTTCAGCCTTGTTCCTTTTTGTACAATGATCCAAATAAGGAGCGTTGCCGCTGCAAAAACCAGCGACATCAACCCCATGTATGGATGAATGAAGAAAAGGAGCAGGATCGTTAGGGAAAGGATTCCAGTACTTCGCAATACACCTCCCGAACGTATCAAGGCCATCAGCTGTAAAATGATGAGCGGAATCACCCACATGAAAGATAGGCCGTAATGGCTGCCCAAGCGAAAGA
>JBKCAB010000705.1:0-379 GCA_046307935.1 Bacteroidota bacterium
GTCCGGATATTCACCCTTTTGAGCAGCGCATTTATTCGCAATTGTAACTCCTCTGTGCTGAATGGTTTGGTAAGGTAATCATCACCTCCAGCCTTGAAACCCTCGATCCTGTCTTCCGTCATTGACTTCGCCGTGAGGAACAAAATGGGCACATCCGAATTCACGGCGCGAATATCTCTGGCTAAAGTGAAACCATCTTTTTTCGGCATCATTACATCGAATATGCACAGATGAAAAACGTCTTCATTAAACCGCCTTAGACCTTCGGTACCATCCGTGCAGAGTGTCACCTGATAGCCATCTGACCGAAGTCTGTCAGCGATCACAAAACCGAGACTTGTGTCGTCTTCAACGAGGAGTATCTTAACCTTCATGAAAA
>JBKCAB010000706.1:0-3290 GCA_046307935.1 Bacteroidota bacterium
GGTCATTCAGGTCCACCGGCAGGGTTTTTCCTCCGATATCAGAGAAATAAGTTTTTCGGTTATTTCCGGGATTCACATAACCGGTAGGAGCTTCTCCGCCTCCCAACTCCAGAAATACTCCTTCACCATAGTTCTCGTGATGTGCCAGGTTTCCGTTGTGGTAGAGACCTCCGACTAACACATCCTCGTTCCATCCGGATCCAAATCCCCAATAATCAGAACCGTGTAGTCCATCCATGCGGAATTCGGGGTCTGATGTGTAAAAACTGTCGGAACGGTAGATTCCACCATCCGTAGTTATCCAAGTCGTAGTGCCGATATTTCGGAAATCCTGCATGTCAACGTGCATACTTAGCGGACCGCCGACATAGCCGGCTACGGAGGTGAAAGTTATCCCGCCATCATCTGAACGCCAGAGGTTCAGTCCACCGATAAGGATTCTGTCAGCATCTGCATTGGAAGCGGTGATCGCACAGTTGTAAAAACCCTGGTGATAGGTCCAGTCAGGATAACCATAAGCCAGATTGGGATGAGATGCGGTGTAAGGCCCTCCGGTAGGACCGTTCGGAAGGGTCCAGGTAATACCACCATCATTACTTCTGTAAACGCCTATAAATCCATAGTCATTCGCTTTTGATTCACCAATCAGATAGGCGTAAACACGATTCGGATCTGCTTCCGAAACGGCTATGCGTGCACCTCCATCGTTGCGGTCGGGATCCGTAGATCCGTACCAGCCGTTCGACTGAATAGTCCACGTTGCGCCCATGTCTGTGGAACGAAAAAATTCTGCTCGGATAAGTGAAGGGTTATTCTTGACCATATAAATGATATTGTCATTTCCCGTGTTGATTTTCAGGTCATAGGCTTTTTGGGTAAACAATTGTGACCACGTATTTCCGCCATCTGTACTTCTGTGCAGTCCTTTGTCTGAAGCGACCATTATGATCTGATCATTGGATGGGTTGATCAGGATCTCGTTCACATTGAAATTAGTTTGTGGCAATACATTTGTCCAGCTAATTCCTCCGTCCAGCGTTCTGAAAAGACCGAGATTTCCTCCAGCGAATGCGACATCAGGGTTGACAGGATGCACTTCTACAGCAGTAACGCCACTGCCGAAATCGATCGTTTTCGTTACCTGGAACCAGTTTTGTCCTTCATCTGTGGATTTATAGACCTCACCCGGTTCAGTTCCAGCATACATTACGGTTGGCGCAGCAAAACACTGATCGATCGAATAGATGTTCGCCTGTCCCGAACCCTGCGCACCTCCTCCTTCTGTATTAAACAGCGGACCAACGACAGACCAGTTGGAGGCCTTGTCACTCTCAAGCCGTTTCTCGTATTCTGTGCGCTGAGCTAGAATCTCTTCGGCTGTATATTCGATAATGAATCCCTGATCATTGATACGATTGTTCACTGCACGTCTCCAACGCTTGTAGTATTGAGTGTGATAGCTCTTCACACAAGGGTGTTGCTTGAAGTGGCTGCGGTATGCCTGATCCACCTCAAATACATTTGGATTTTCAGCGTACATCAACTTTGCCCACTCAGGAAGACCTGAAATCTCTTTAGCAGAGGGTTTCGCCATTTGCTGTGCATACGTATAGCAGCTCAAGAACACACAAATACAGATCGATCGAACTTTCATAGTAAAGTAGTTTTTTCAAAACTAATTGAATTCTAACAATAATTAAAGTTGATTGTCGCGGATGTGTTGGATAGGAATGCTCTTAATGAAGCAAGAATCCTATATTTGAGGTATGACAAAGTTGTACCTTATTTCACCAATTGTGTTCTGCATGAGTTTTGTTTCCATAGCACAGCAGAGAGAACTCAAGAGTACACTTGATGTACTGGAATATGATCTCGTAATCAAGATCTCAGATCAATCGGACACACTATTTTTCGGGGAAACCGTTAAGGCTGTTTGTGTGTCCGATACTTCTCCGGTCAGTCTGGAGCTAACAGGGCAGAGACAAGATGGTAGAGGGATGATCGTCCACAGCGTTAGCTCTTCTGGCTTGATTCTTCGTTTTGAGCAAAAATCGGATAGGGTGATTTTTTCGGGAATGAATCCACGTATTGGAGATACCATAGTAGTCCAGCTCGATTACAGTGGTATTCCGGCTGATGGTCTGGTGATCGGAAAGAATAAGTACGGTGACAGAACGATTTTTGGCGATAATTGGCCAAATCGTGCGCACCATTGGTTTGCCTGCAATGATCATCCATCGGATAAGGCGAAAGTACATTTCAATGTCGTTGTTCCAAACGGAATGAAGGTGATTGCCAATGGTCGCTTGATCAAAGAAGAGATTTTCAAGGATAGTGCAATTTTTGAATATAGGACAGATTATGAACTCCCGACTAAAGTGATCGTGATCGGTGTTGCCGATTTTCGGGTCGCTAACTTTGGCCCCGTAAATTCTACAGGTATTCCTGTTTCGGCTTGGGTTTATCCTCAGGATGAGCAGAAAGGATTTTATGATTTGGAATTGGCACCTGATATTCTCGCTTGGTTTGAGAACAAGATCGCAGCATACCCATTCGATAAATTGGCTAATGTGCAGTCTACCACGCGATATGGGGGAATGGAAAATGCGTCATGTATATTCTACGATGAACATGCAATTGACGGAAATCGGTCCATGGAAAACTTGATCGCTCACGAGATTGCGCACCAATGGTTTGGTAATTCCGCCTCAGAAAAAGATTTTTCGCATTTGTGGTTGAGTGAAGGATTCGCGACATATCTAACGAATGTGTATCTGTTAGAATCGAAAGGTGAAGAGGTATTCTATCGTCAGATGGAAAAAGACAAGGCCCGTATATTTGATTTTGCAAAGACGATCGCTTTACCTGTGATCGATACAATTTCCGAAGATCTCAACAACTTGTTGAATGCAAATGCTTATCAGAAGGGATCATGGATCCTACACATGTTGCGCATGAACCTGGGAGATGAGATCTTTTGGCGATCGATCAGAAGTTACTACAGGAGGTATCAGTTCAGTAATGCATCATCCGAAGCGCTGAAAATGGTTTTTGAAGAGGAATGTACGTGCGAACTGGATCAATTCTTTGAGCAATGGCTGCACTTCTCAACTAATCCGCAACTAGAAGTTAAGATCAAAAAAAAACGCAATTCTCTGCGGGTAAGTATAGTCCAAATGCAACAGGATCTTTTTGACCTTCAGGTCGAGCTGGGAATTCAATTGAAAGATGGACAGGTGATTACAAAAACTGTACATGTGCGCAACAGATCGAATAATGCTGTTTTTGCA
>JBKCAB010000707.1:0-3468 GCA_046307935.1 Bacteroidota bacterium
CTCCTATCAGCGCTTGATCGATGAGTGCAATTTGACTCAGGACCAGCTCAGTCAGAAGATCGCTAAGTCACGTTCAAGTATAACAAACCATTTGCGCTTACTCAAATTACCAGCAGATATTCAAGCTGCCGTGCGTGACAATATCATTTCAATGGGACATGCCCGCGCCATCGTTTCTGCAGGAGACGAAGCGCTGCAATTGGCTATCTACGCCCGCATCGCAGAGGAAGGCCTATCTGTAAGAGACACCGAGCTACTTGTGCGTGAGGGCTATGTAGAATCAAAACCAGAACAAAAACATACAACACGGTCAACCGGAAGAACAGAGATCTCCGAAAGACAATACGTTTTCAAAGAACACCTGGGAGACCGCCTTTCAACCAAAATTGATATTAAGAAATCAACGAATGGCGGAGGGAAGATCATTGTTAATTTCAACTCCGAGGTAGATCTTAACAGGATCATAGAGCTTTTGAGCAAATGAATCTCACATTAATTGTGATCATGAGCATGCTGGCAGCTTGCACTACTTTCTGTCAAACCGACAGTCTGAAAGCTCCCCAAAGTGACAGCTCCAAAGCGCATTCTGTGAAACGTGCGATGCTTTATTCAGCAATGGCCCCTGGTGCTGGTCAGATCTATAATCACATCGCAATGCCCAAAGGTCAAAAGAAAGCATTTTGGAAAGTCCCACTCATTTATGCAGGACTAGGTACGATGTCGTATTTTTTATTCTCGAATAATTCTGCACAGCGGTCCCTGAAACTGGAGTATCTCAACCGTCAAAATGGCGAACCGACTGATCCACAGTGGGAAGCCTATGATGATGATGGTATACTTACACTCTACAATCAGTATCTTGGCAACAGGGACCTATCAATTTTGGGACTGGCAGCTGTTTATGCTTTCCAGATTGCAGATGCGGGTATTGAAGCTCACTTTGTACGATTTGATATTTCCAAAGATCTCAGCATCGCATTTCGTCCGGTCATTCTACTGAATGGCAATCCGGGTTTAAATGCTACTTTTGATTTTCACTAATTAATTCCGGCGAGTAAGGAAGATTAAATTTGCAGACATTATGAAGATCGCACTTATCGGATATGGGAAAATGGGAAAAACGATCGAAGCAATTGCACTGGAAAGGGGACATGATATTGTTGCAAAAGTGAACAGCAATCTTCCGGTAAATGCAGCTGATCTATCATTTGCCGATGTAGCGATCGAATTCTCCCGGCCTGAGCTCGCACCGATGCATATTCGTCATTGTGCAGATATTGGACTACCTGTTGTGGTTGGGACCACTGCCTGGTTGGATGAACTGACATACCTGGAAGACTACGTAAAAAACAACAACGGCACCATGTTGTATTCCAGTAATTTCAGTATCGGGGTGAATATTTTCTTCGAGATCAACAAGCATCTGGCGAAATTGATGACCGGACGAATCGATTACAAAGCTGGAATAACAGAGATCCACCATTTGCAAAAGCTCGATGCACCGAGCGGAACTGCGATCACGCTTGCAAACGGAATACTTGAAAACAATCCTGACTACCTGTCGTGGGTACTCGGCGAAGGGAAGTCGCCACACACAAATGACAATCAACTGGGAGTCACTTCTCTGCGTGAACCGGATGTCCCTGGCACGCACACCATAACCTATGCATCTGAGGTCGATACCATTACAATTAGCCACGAAGCACATAACCGGCAGGGATTCGCACTAGGCGCTGTCGTTGCAGCCGAATGGGTTTTTGGGAAAAAAGGAGTATATACTATGAGCAATGTTTTAAACTTACAATAGCATGAGTTTTTCGATATTTTATCTATTCATTTTAGTCCATCCATACCTCGCTATGTGGTGGAAAAGTTTTGAGCACGCAGGAAGAAAATCCTGGGAGGCACTTGTTCCAGGCTATAATTATTTTATTGCTTTCAAGATCATGTGCAACAAACCTTTCTGGTCCTTGCTCATGCTTTTTCCAGGAGTTCACCTCGTTATGTGGTCATCACTCAACGTCTCCTACATCAGAAGGTTCGGATATTATTCCTTTGCTGACATGCTTCAGGGTATTTTCTTTCCCTATTTGATATTCGCCAAGATCGCCTCCGGTAAGAACGAATTCCTACCAGAAACCAACTGGGCTAATGCACGTGAGGCTGAGATCCGAAAATGGGGAGACCATATCGTACTTTTCTTATGTCTCCCGGTCATAGGTCATGCAATTGCGCTGGGTATCGGAGCGTTTACTAGAGAGAAACCCGGAACCAGATCGCGTGTAAAAGAATGGGGGGATTCTTTGTTGTTCGCACTCGTTGCAGCAAGTATTATCCGAACCTATGTTTTCGAGCCATTCCAGATTCCAACCGGATCAATGGAAAGAACACTCCTTGTTGGAGATTTCCTCTTTGTTAATAAGCTCGCATATGGACCGAAAGTTCCAGTAACACCGCTCTCCTACCCACTTGTTCATAATACCGTGCCATGGGTCAATATTCGTTCCTATTCAACTTTAGAGAAAGGCACTTATACGCGGCTTCCCGGATTCGGTAAAGTAAATCAATACGATGTTGTGGTATTCAATTACCCATCAGGAGACACTGCAGTTTATGACCCAAGAATGCCAAATGGACTGATGGGACACGATTATTACGGAATTGTCAACGACGAAGCAAAAAGATTGTACGAAGAGGAAAATTCATGGAAACTCAACCAAAAAATCGAGCAATTGCGCAGCCAATCCGGAATTACGGAAAGTGAAATGAATGCACAATACGAGGACTACATTCGAACGATCTATTTTAAAGATTTCATAAATGATCTATCCGTTTGGCAAACTAAAGCAAGGAAAGAAATTGCAGAGAAAAAAAGGACCTACTCGAACCAAGAAGGAATGTTCATTGATCATTATGGCGTCGTGTACCGTCCGGTGGATAAAAGAGAAAATTACATCAAACGCTGCGTAGCTGTTCACGGTCAATACATCGAGATCAAAGATGCCGTGCTATTTATAAATGACAAACCGGCTAAAGTAGCTCCGACACAGAATCGCCTACACATTATTACAGGCAGAAAAGAATTTACGCGGCAAGAGCTTTACAACAAATTCCGAATTGAGCAGTCTGATCTCGCTACCGATAACAAAACCGGAGAGATCCTGGGAATCCATTGCAACGATAAAACTGCTTCAAAACTTCGTAAAGCCTATCCGAACAATACTTTCGATCTGTCACTTCGACCATCGCCTAACCGCGACGACAAGGGCAGTTTTGCAGCACTGGATCAGATCGAGAATATTGGCGTTTACCCGAAAGACCCAAATGTTCCGAATACAACATCGAATTTTGAAAGGATCCAAATACCCTACAAAGGAAAGACCGTTGATTTCAGGAAGGAGAATATCGCCTATTACAGAAGGATCATCACTGCATACGAAGGACATACCTTATCTGAAAGACCGGATG
>JBKCAB010000708.1:0-2940 GCA_046307935.1 Bacteroidota bacterium
GAAATAGCGACAGGGATTTCTGCAGGTTTCTGGACATGGCATTGGGTTCATCATTTGAAGTTGCTGCGCAGATCGAGATTTCAGGAAGATTGAAATTTTTGTCCCAGGATGAGGTTTTGTCATTCCTAGAAGATTGTAGAACTTTACAAAAGCAGATCGGAAGCCTGTCTAAAAAACTGAGATCATCGAATAATTAAGCATGTTGTCTTATCCAGACTCCAGTTTCTAGACTCTAGATTCTATGATAATTACTAATTTTCTCAAAAAATAAATCTCATGAAAACAAACCACGAAATAGACTATTTCATTCACGGAGAAGAGATGCAGCTTGTTGAGATCGAACTGGATCCGCAGGAAACCGCTATCGCAGAAGCAGGATCGTTCATGTACATGGATGAGGGGATCGTCATGGAGACCATCTTCGGGGATGGCAGTCAGCAGAGTAACTCCGGTGGGTTTATGAGTAAGCTTTGGGGAGCAGGAAAGCGCTTGCTCACCGGCGAGAGTCTTTTCATGACCGCCTACACGCATCAAGGAAGCGGTAAGGCAAAAGTAGCTTTTGCTTCTCCTTATCCCGGTAAGATCATACCGATCGATCTGAGCGAATACGAAGGGAAGATCATTTGTCAGAAGGATTCATTTCTCTGTGCGGCAAAAGGTGTGGCTGTGGGCATAGAATTTCAACGTAAGCTGGGTACCGGATTATTTGGAGGAGAGGGATTCATCATGCAAAAGCTCGAGGGAGATGGAATGGCTTTTTGTCATGCGGGAGGTCATATCATGAAACGAACGCTCAAGCCCGGTGAAGTATTGCGCGTGGATACAGGTTGTATTGTTGCCTACACACAAACTATCGACTACGATATACAGTTCGTTGGAGGGATCAAGAATACCATTTTCGGAGGTGAAGGGTTGTTCTTTGCAACGCTGAGGGGGCCGGGCGAAATTTGGTTGCAAACACTACCCATCTCGCGACTGGCATCAAGGATCCTCGCCTATGGAACCGGTGCACGAAAAGAAGAAGGCAGTATCCTCGGTGGATTAGGTAATCTACTCGACGGGGATGGGCGTTAATTGAACGGCTGTCTGACGTAAACGCTGGGTTTACCAAAGATGAAAGAGCTGTCCATTTTTTTCCATTCCTTCAATGTAGGGAGTAAATAAACATAGGTGAGATCTTCTTCCTTTTTACTTTGCTGTGAGCGAATTGTTTTGAATGCCTGCTCGTCCATGTAGTCGAAGAAATGCAGTGATAATTTTCCGGAGTTGAATTTCAACAGGCAAGGGATATACGTCTCATTTTCGTAAAAATTAAGAATGTACGCTCCGTTGGCAACTTTTCGCAATTCGTTTTTCGAATTTATACCGACAATGGTGTCCCGTCGAGGGATTCCGACAAAGTAATTTTCGCCCTCCAATACAAAGGGAAGTGAATCGTTCTCCTTCAGACCATAAATATAGTCTCCACTGACCCTGTAGGTACTGGTTTCCCTCACCAATGATCTTGAAATGGGAATTACCGACAAACTCCGGGTGAAAACCCCTGCGGCATTGAATTCATATACGATCCCGGAACTGTCAGCTTCGTAAATTCCGAAGTATTGCTGATCAACGGCCTGATTGCGCTTACTATCCGGGGGAAGTGGACTCATGAAGGAATACGAGAACTGTGAGAAAGCGAAAAATCTGAAAAAGACTACAACGATGAAAAATCCCAACCGAAGGATCCAATGCTTTTGTTGACCAATGTGCGTCATGCTCGGATTTTTTACGTATCTTAAATTAGAAAACATGAAAATTATGCAAAAAAGATGGCTTGTCAAAACCACGGTCGATAGTACATCCGTAGATCAATTTCGTTCAATCCTGAAAGTCGACCGTATTGTAGCATCCTTATTACTCCAACGCGGAATTCACACTTTTGAAGAGGCAGAGCGCTTTTTCCGGCCCGATTTGGATCAGCTCCATGATCCGTTCTTGATGAAAGATATGGACCGCGCTGTAGAAAGGGTGGGTCAAGCAATTGAAAAGCGGCAGAAGATCTTACTCTTTGGTGACTACGATGTGGATGGCACAACCGCTGTGGCCTTGTTGTACACTTATCTTAAGGAGTATCATCCTGAACTTGATTTCTACATTCCTGACCGATACACGGAAGGTTATGGTGTCAGTTTTCAGGGTATAGATCATGCAGCCGAACAAGGATTCTCACTGATCATATCGTTGGACTGCGGAGTACGATCTGTTGACCATGTTGCATACGCTAAAGAAAAAGGGATCGAATTCATCGTGTGTGATCACCATAATCCGGGTGAACAGATTCCGGAATGTATCGTGCTCGACCCTAAACGCCCCGACTGTCCATATCCTTTTAAAGAATTATCCGGATGCGGCGTCGGATTCAAGCTCTTGCAGGCACTCGTGATCAAAAACAGCTGGGACCAGCAGCGCTTGTATAACAATCTGGATCTTCTCGCTGTGAGCATTGGTGCAGATATTGTGCAGGTCACAGGTGAGAATCGCACACTTTGCTTTCATGGCCTGAAGCTGCTCAATGAAAATCCGAGACCGGCTTTCCGGGAGCTTGTAGAAGTCGCCGGACGTGAGTTCCCGCTCACACTTACCGATGTGGTGTTCACGATCGCCCCACGGATCAATGCAGCAGGAAGGATCCGCTCTGGCAGACACGCTGTGCAAATGATGATCTCAAAGGATTTGGAAGAGATCAGACGAATCGCCCTCGAAATAGACCGGGACAACAGGGAGCGAAGGGCGCTGGACAAGCAGATCACGGTTGAGGCAGTTGAATTGCTCGAAAGACGCACCGATCACACTGAACGCCAATCCACGGTCGTTTTCAAAAATGACTGGCATAAGGGTGTGGTAGGGATTGTTGCCTCCCGGCTTATAGAAAAACACTTTAAACCAACGATCGTACTC
>JBKCAB010000709.1:0-3441 GCA_046307935.1 Bacteroidota bacterium
CGCCCGACAGTTGCTGGAAGGTGAACAAAACATGTTCGATAACGGGGAAAGCTCACTGTTCATGATCAATACACGCGAGATGACAGCCATAACATCCGAACTGAAAGTGATTGAAACAAAAGCCAAGAATCAAAAGGCTAAACTTCATTATCTGCATAGCCTAGGGCTCTTGGCTCAATGATAAACGGCCACTTATTTGCTGTTTGCAATGATCGGTTTCGGTATCATTTTTGTAAATTCGGAAGCGTTAAAATAATTAACCCATGAAAAAGATCAGATCGTTCGCTCTCACGGTAATTCTTCTAGTTGTCGGAATTTCAGTACTCTTTGCACAAGATGAATCGGTTGTGAAGGCCACCATTCTTGAGGAAGCAGGAACCGAGGCAGGAAGACTTTACAATTCCGGAATTGAAAATTTTAAGGCGGGCAAATACGATGAAGCCATTGCTGACTTTTCAAAAGCGATCGAAATTCAACCGGGTTTTGAGCAGGCTTTTTACAATCGTGGAATTGCACATTATGAATTGAAAAACTATGCCCTTTCGATCACCGATATGGATAGTTCCATTCGGGTGCGCGCAACTGCAGAAAGCCATTTCACTCGGGGCAGATGTAATGAAGCTACGGGTAATGCAGAAGCTGCTTCTGCTGATTATTCTAAAGCAACAGAGATCAATCCATCGCATGCACAAGCCTTTTACTACCGTGGAGTGCTGAAATTCAACCAAAAGGACTACCAAGGTGCACTGAACGATTTTACTTCAGCCATAACCAGCAACAAAGGGTATGCATACGCTTACAACGATCGTGGAAGTGCGAAACGTCAACTTGGCGATTACAAAGGTGCGATAGAGGATTACAAAGCAGCACTTTTGATCGACAATACAATGAGTTTCGTTCACAATAATCTGGGAAGTGCTAAAAGAAAATCCGGTGACATCAAAGGATCTGTAAATGATTTCTCCAAAGCCATCGGACTCGACCCAAAGTATGTGATCGCATACAACAACAGAGGAAGTGCACGATATGATCTCAACGAATACGAGTCAGCCGTTCAGGATTTCTCCAAAGCCATCGAGCTCGATCCCAATTATGCCTTTGCCTTCAATAACAGAGCGGCGGCGAAATTCAAAATGAAAGATTATAAAGGTGCCATACAAGACTGTAGCAGAGCCATTGAGCTGGACCCGAACAACGGCTATGCCTACTTGAACCGTGGAAATGCCAAAGAGCTGATCCGAGACAATCAAGGCGCTTGTGAAGACTGGAAAAAAGCCGCTGAGCTCGGGGTAGAATCTGCAAAAAGCCATACGACTGACTGTTATTAATCTGATATGCCATGAAAACACTGAATATATTTTTCTTTCTCCTGACATTTTTCATAACGGCTGTCTCCTATGCTCAGAATGTCGAGTTTGACAAAGACAATTTCAAAGATGACAAGGATGGTTTTAAAGAGGCCAAAGAGAATCTGAAGCTTGGTGATGAGATCTATGCCCTAGGAGTGGTTCATTATAAAGAGGCCCTTCCCTACTACGAAAAAGCAAATAAGTTCAATCCGAACAACGCTGAACTAAACATGAAGCTAGGACAGTGCTATCTTGCCTCCGTTCAAAAGAACAAGGCACTTCCCCATCTCGAAAAAGCCTTACAACTCAATCCGAATATTGATCCCTACATTCAGTATGATCTCGGAAGAGCCTATCATTTCTCACTTGAATTTGACAAAGCGATCACTGCATTCAGTAAATTCCAGAAAACAGCCTCCGCCTCTAAGGATCCTAAAGCCGTTAGTGAAGTTCAGATGAGAATCAAACAGTGTTACAATGGTAAAGAACTTGTCAAGAACCCGATCCGAGTTTTCATAGACAACCTCGGTCCAAACATCAACACACCATACAATGAATACGGGGCAGTGATCTCTGCCGACGAGTCGGTTCTTTTATTCACATCACGTCGTCCCGGATCAACAGGCGACAAGATCGACGAGAACATCAATGAACAATTTGAAGACATTTACGTCACCGAAAGACAATCCGACGGGACATGGTCTCCCGCTAAAAATTTACCTAAACCAATCAACAGTGATAATCACGATGCAAACTCAGGTGTATCTGCGGATGGTCAAAAATTCATTATCTATCTCGGCAAATTCAATGGTGGCGACCTCTTTGAATCAACACTCGAAGGTACCGAATGGAGTAAACCGGAACCTTTCGGAAAGAACATCAATACGGATTACCACGAACCGACTGCATGTTATTCTCCGGATGGCAATGCCCTTTATTTTGTTTCTGATAAACCCGGCGGACTCGGAGATCATGACATTTACGTTTCCTACAAAGACGACAAAGGTAAATGGGGTCCGGCGCAAAACCTCGGGAACGTGATCAATACCCAATACAGTGAAGAAGGAGTGTACCTCCATCCGGATGGAAAAACACTTTATTTTAGTTCACAAGGACACAACTCGATGGGTGGATTTGATATCTTCAAGTCTTCCTATGATGCTGTAACCAAAACATGGAGTAAACCCGAAAACATCGGCTACCCCGTCAACACAACTGATGATGATGTTTTCTTCGTGATCAATGCGAACGGAAAACGTGGTTATTATACCTCGATGGACGCCAGCAGCTATGGTTTACGCGATCTGTATGTGATCTCATTTCTCGGACCTGAAAAACCAATGATCCTAAACAACGAAGACAACCTGATCGCCAGCGCAGCAAAGCCGGTTAAAGAAACAGTAGTTGCACCAACAGTAGAAGTAAAAGAGGCACAACTCACTCTACTGAAAGGCGTTATTTCAGACTTTGTCTCGAAAGAAAAACTGGGAGCAGAGATCGAGATCGTTGATAACAAAGCGAACAAGGTAATTGCAACTTTTAAATCGAATTCATCGACAGGGAAATATCTGGTGTCTTTGCCTGCAGGAAAGAACTATGGCATCGCGGTTAAGAAAGATGGCTACCTATTTCACTCTGAGAATTTCGACATCCCGGCTACCGCAGCATTTCAAGAAGTAGAAAAGGATATTGAGCTGAAAAAGCTCGCTGTCGGCGGCACCATCGTTCTGAAGAACATTTTCTTTGACCTCGACAAGGCAACATTGAGACCGGAATCAACCGCAGAGCTTGAGCGTCTTACTAAACTGATGAACGAGGTGCCCACTTTAAAGATCGAACTTGGTGGTCACACCGATGCACGTGGATCGGATACCTACAATCAGCAGCTTTCCGAAAAACGTGCAAAAGCAGTGGTCGATTACCTCACAACGAAGGGCATTGCCAGTGATCGATTGAAATGGGCCGGTTATGGTGAAACAAAGCCTTTGAGTCCTGAAGCTGCAACAGAAGAAGATTTTCAGAAAAACCGCCGTACTGAATTTAAGATTATCAAAGTGGCCGGTATGAAATAAAGATTTCAGATGATTTATTT
>JBKCAB010000710.1:0-4936 GCA_046307935.1 Bacteroidota bacterium
TCAATGCGTTCGAACTCCGCAGACAAACGAAACTCATCCTGCGTTTTGTGGTTCCATTGGTTGCCTTTTTGGTGGTGCTCGGCCTTACCAAGGCTGCCGGATATTCGATCGATTCGCTCTATTATTATATTGTTTGTGTCCTCGTTCAAATTGCCGGGTTCTATCTGACGAACGACAAACCGGCGCTCACACTCGGGCTTTTTGGGATTCTCGGGACACTGGCCCTGGTGATCGGATTGTCGACCACGGGTGATATCGCCATCTATGCGATCTTGAGCGGTGGTCTTTTTTGCTCCATCATGTGGCCATGCATCTTCTCTTTAGCTTTGGGCGGACTCGGGAAATACCAATCGCAAGGTTCTGCTTTCCTGATCATGATGATCCTTGGAGGAGCGCTTATTCCTCCATTACAAGGGAAACTTGCGGATATGATCGGAAGTATTCAGCAATCGTTTATCGTTGGTGTGGTCTGTTTTACCTACCTGGCCTTTTATGCCATGTATGCGCGCAATACGCTGAGGGAGCAAGGGGTGAAATTCGAGTGAGGGAAACACAGGGTAACTGATACAAGGCTCTACCACATAGGGATAAAGGGCACTTAGATCAACTTGAGTACTGATCATGTGATCGAAGTGAATTCATCTGTGCCGCTTACATGTTCTGCAGGTCCACAGTGCGCATGGCAATGAATGACTTCAGGATCCTGTCTCCTATTCCGGGGACTTCAACATGGATCAGATACACCCCTGAGGAGACCGGAATATTCGCATGGTTGGTCAGCGTCCAGTCCTGAAAGGTTTGTGGACTATCCTTTTTAAAATCCCTGATCATTTTTCCCTGCATGTTGTAAATACGGATCCGGCAACGTTCCGGCAGATTGATGATCTTTACGCGGGTATCCAGCTTGTTGTTCTCGTATTCCGCAAATGCATTGTACGGATTCGGTACCACATTGATCATTTCAAGCACATCAGCCAGTGCGTTGTTGTCTCCTGTTATTGTGCGGTAGTTCGACATACTCCACGAATACATCGGTCGTCCGGAGTTTTTATTCGTGACCTGCAGGTTTTTGTATTCTTTATTGATCCTCAGACGGATCTTCACATCCGAAGACAACAGCGATTGACCTTCACGAAGCAGTGGATAGGCGATCCACGAAAGACTTCCGTAGAATTCCCTTTTAGCGGCAGAGTTGTTGGCCTGTACTTCGAGCATTTTGGAATAAGCAAAATTTTCTCCCGGCGAGATGGTGTTCTCCGCAACTGCAGGCACATATTCCGGGAAATCAAAACCTTGGGTGAAATTATTGATCGTTTTCTGTTTGTAGCTAAAGACCCAGATCGGCTGAACTCCACCCATTACCGGGTTGCCTAAATTATCTGTTATTCGGGAGGTCGGATTCCAGATCATGTCAGCTCCCTTTTCCCCGCCCAAAAAGGAATTCTCTCCAAATGCCATGTATAGACGCGCACCGGTTTCAACATCTATGGCATATCCAGGGAACCATCCCAAGCCCATCACGCCGGAACCGTCAATATTTCCGTATTTATCAACGCTCATACTCTTTCGCAAGGCCCCTGGTTGCGCACCACCAACATTTAGATTGGCATCTCGGCCCATTTCAATGACCGGACAGCGTGTCCACTTCGAACGGTCTGAAGTAATTACAATATCAACACTCGGCAAGAACGAAATTGATGCATTTTGCTTTGATGAGCCCGGACTGGTCAGGTTGTAATAAGCAAGTGGCATATAATCCGCCTGATAACCCACTAGTCGATGAGGAGCTATTCCCCCGTCCAGGATTTTTGCGAAATTCTTGTCGGGATCTTGCCCTGATTCATCCGAGTAGTTACAAGGATTCAGGAATGGCAAAGCGTCCGGAAGACAATCATCAGGATCGACCGGTGAGTAATCTCCGGAACGGATCCAGTTGGTGGGGTAAAAAGCGTCGTTGTCGGAGACAAAATCCAGCCATTGTCTAGACGAATCCGAGAACTCGATCGTGGCATTGATCAAATCAGTCACTTTAACGGCCGTATTTCCAGAAGGTCCGTAATAGTTTACTTGATGAATTTGTACTGAAATGCCCCACTGAGGTATGAGCTGTTCATTGTCTTTAGTGATCGCCTGTTCTGAGGTAACTGAATCGAGGAGCTCACCCCCATTCGAAGCATAACGGTAGATCACCCAGTCTGCGGTATCTGCGCCGTTGGATGTTGTCGCATTGTAGTCCCTGAACCTGCATTCAAAATAGCCGTCTGCCAGATTCAATGGGTCGATGACTTTCACATTGATGGGGCCGCGCCCTTTTTCATAGAAGGTCTCGTCGAGTTTTCCATTCACCAAGATCTGGGAAAGAGATGTGGCCGTCAAATCTAGCTCACGATTGCCGTTGCCTGTTCCGTCGTGTCGTGTGATCTCCGGAGACTGACCGTATTCGAGGAAATGCAGCGTCCCATCCGCCTCAGGCATGGGATTGTGTGGGATCGCTTCAATAGGTCTTACTTCTCCAATCGCTGCTTTTCGACTGGCCAGGTAGCGTTTTTTCTGCCCATCCAGCGCGCTTGGATCGTTGGGGTCGTATGTCTTGAAATTGTTGTATGCATAAGAAACCGCCAGATAATAGTACCGTTTGAAATTCACCAGCTCAGTATTCCCCTGGGCAAAGAGATCGGTTGTCACCTTGAAGCTGTGTCGGATCCCCTCATTCTCACCATCGACGCATTCAACAGGAATACTTGCTCCCAGATCCTCGTCGAACTCAAAATTGATGATCCTTGAAACGTCATCTTCAATATCACACTGCGCAACAAGTCGCGCCTTCATCGGATCATTGATATCAGATAGTGACACCGCTTTAGAAGCAAGCTGATAGATCTTGTATCCCTGGAAACGATAGAACTTGTCTGCATTCGGTTCGGAAGAAACGATGAACGGATCGAACTCCTCGTAGGCTTCATTGTAATTGTTCGAATTGGACGCGTTAGACAATGTGAGGATCAGTTCATTGCTCAACTCCTGAATATTGAGATCCGGTGCATGGGGTCCGTCAAGCACCTTGAAACAGTTTTCAAAAAGAGCCTGAGCCTTATCATCAGCACGTTGTAGAGATCCAACAGAGGCGAAAGGGTCACCGTCCATGGATCTTGCCCAAACCACTCCAACTGTAATGTTGTTCACTGCTCCCGGTTTGAGCACGAATGGCCCAGCCGACTGCACGAATCTGCGGTCATTCGGAGGATTGTTGGCTGTCTGCTCCGTCCAGGGTTCCTGAGGCACGCCGTTTGTCCCCCAACCCAGTGGATCGGTATCGCCAGGGAACATGAAGTCACACGGCACGTTCGGATCTGCTTCTGCGTCAGAAAGGTGACCGCTACCACCATAACAGAACTTGGATCCGTCTTTCCAATAACCCCGCAAATAATTGTAATAGTCGGATGCTGATATCGGATCCGTCTGGTTCGGATTGGCACCGTTGGTTGTATTGGAATAATAAAGGAAACGGCGCATACCGAAGCGTTCGTTATCGATGATGCCATCCCCGTAACCGATGCCATTCAGTGCTTCGTTCTCACCAATGCCGAAAGCATTATCGATGCCATCATCATCTTGGTAAGGTCCTTCGAAAAAATCAACACCAACCGCCGGAGGCGCATTGCCATATCCTTTAAACCCAGAATTTTCCTGATCAAAATTATCACCATTGTAATAATAGCCGAGCCCCCTGTTCACATCGCAACCTACATAGTCATCATAGGGATTTCCGAGTGCTCCATCCGTAAAGAATCCAAAGTAGGTATTATAAAGCGTCTGCGTTCCACGGTTGATCAACTCGTAATTGTAAAAGGTCATGTTGTTGATCTCGTCATTGGAGGCAAATGCAAAAGCCTGAGCGCGGATCTCCATCCCGATCGGATCGGCTCCTGTTTCGGTGTGGATATTTCCCTTGTCATTCATTACCCACCAGAAATTGAGGTCTCCATAAAGCGAAACCGTGCGGTCGACCTTACACTCCTTTGTGCGGTTGATATCGTGCCATGGATAATCCCCGTCTTCCCAGCTGTAGTGACCATCCTCATTGCGATCAAAAAAGGGTGCCAGATAATAATCTTGTCCTTGTGATACATCTCCGTGTGCCGGCCACTGTTTGATCATATCCGGAATCTCGTAATCCGGAAAGAGCTCTGTTTGTGTGCTCGTCCCATTGTTCATATCGTAAATCCCGGCCTCATACCAAGCATTGAACTCCCGGATCATATCCTGCGTAGTCACAAAATGGCGGTCGTATTTGCTGCAGTTATCATACGTTGTTTCTGCGATTACCTTCGAAAGAGGTCCTGTCCAGTAGTCTTGTCCCTCCCGATATCGCAAGGCAGCTAATTTCAGTTGATTGTTTACATCGGTTCCTCCAAGCCAGAGTGCTGCGGTGAAAAGCGCCATGATACCTGAATTCTTCGGTATTTCATAGTGCGAAAAATTCTGTCCCGGCACTTGCCACAAATTACCGGCAGTGTGTACCATTGCACTCACGTTGTTCAGATCCAGAAAGGTTGTTGTGCTGGGAGGAACACAATTTGCCCCTTTGGTGATGTCCGATTTCTTCAGCTTAACTTTCTCTCCGCCACCATAAGTCTGCGCCAATCCTATAAAAGGGAACAAAATCAACACTATGCGGACGAACATTTTCATAAGTTGCATTGAAGGAACTAAGTTAACAGAAATTAGACACAGCAAAAAATCAGTTTACTAAAGTTGTATCCGAGTTATTCTATTCCGGATAGCAGATCTACAAGCTTGAAATACTTCATTATTTGGAAAATTTCCGCTTACCAAATTCAATCAGTAATGCAGTGATATCTTCGTATTCATTGAACGTCAGGGCCTCATGGGTATCGAAAACATCGTGGTAGTTCTTCTTAGGACCCATGGTGTA
>JBKCAB010000711.1:0-3300 GCA_046307935.1 Bacteroidota bacterium
CCTTTTTGGTATTGCGAAATCGGATGGTACAGTTTCCGAATCTGAAATAAAAGTCATTGAGGATATTGCACAGAAGCTAAGAATTCCGCGCGTTGAATTCGAGAGCGTGAAGAATATGTTCTATCGAGACACCAATTCAGATTACAAAGTTCTCGGTATAGAGCCCTCAGCAAGCGATGATGAGGTTAAAAAGGCTTACCGTCAGATGGCGATCAAATTCCATCCGGACAAGGTAGCTCAGATGGGAGAGGAGTTCGAAAAAGGCGCCAAGGAGAAATTCCAGCAGATCCAGGATGCTTATGAAGCCATTAAAAAGC
Source organism: Bacteroidota bacterium (assembly GCA_046307935.1). GTDB lineage: Bacteria > Bacteroidota > Bacteroidia > Flavobacteriales_D > Crocinitomicaceae > M0103. The sequence continues at coordinate 318 of JBKCAB010000711.1, forward strand.
AGCGTGGATTCAAATAATGGTCCTGTTCAGCTTTTAATGTTGTGGTTTCCCGATCAGGAATAGTACCGGGATCTTAGCGAGGTCATACGCATTTTCTCGCCAATCTTTGATAGATAAGGTGCGTACACGTTGATCCGGGAGCGTTAGATTCGATGCAATACAGAGACGCGTATTATCACTTAATTCATTCAACAGGTCATCCAGTACGTTCATATTCCGAAATGGGGTGTCCATGAAGATATGAGTACTTCCGTTCCTTCGGCTGTCTGCCTCAAAATCCTTTAGTTTACGAACCCGTTCTTTTCTGTCCTTCGGAAGATATCCATGGAATGTGAAGTTCTGTCCGGAAAATCCGCTGCCCATAAGTGCCAGGAGGATCGATGATGGCCCCACCATGGGAAATACATGAATTCCACGTGATTGGGCTAGCGCAACCAACTCCGCTCCAGGATCGGCTACACCCGGACATCCAGCCTCAGAAATGACACCGAGATCATGCCCGTCTAGAACGCTTCTAAGCATTTTTTGCAGCTCTTCGATCGGAGTGTTCTTGTTGAGCACAAAGAACTCGCATGCATCTATCGGAAATTCACGGTCCATCTTTCGCAGTAACCTTCGCGCAGACCGGATATCCTCTACAGCAAAATGTCTAAGTCCTACTGCCGTTTGGGAAACTCCGGTCGGTATGATATCAATGGTCGTTTCACCTCCCAGCGTGTTGGGAATCAAATAGATCTTTCCTGTTGCCATTTTTCGATTTTCTCTATGATCTTGTCTGTAGCTTCGTTGAGCATATTGTATACGTCAATGAATCCCTGTTCGCCGCCGTAATATGGATCAGGAACTTCCATATCTTTATCTGGATACAAAACGTTCAGTATGAGGTCCACCTTTTGTCTGTCGGCCGCACTCCTCGCAAGCCGTAAGATGTTCTGTTTGTTGCTGCGGTCCATGGCGTAGATCAGATCGAAATCGTCGAAGTCTGACACATCAAATTTTCTTGCGCTCAATTCTTCCAGACTTACACCGAATTTTTTTGCGGTTGAACGCATTCTGCTGTCTGGTTTATCTCCAACATGGTAACCGGCAGTTCCTGCAGAATCTACAAAGACATTCAGCTGTCTTTCCTTGACCTTCTTACGGAGAAGACCATCGGCCATAGGCGACCGGCATATATTGCCCAAACAGACCATAAGGATTTTCATTCAATAAAAGTATAAAACAAAACTGTACCACTTCATTAATAATTGAGTTATGCGGTTTGATCAATAATAGCTGCTCAATATTCATTAATGCTTTTATTTCTCACTTTTTATTCAGTTCAATGCCAACTTCTTCCTACTTTACACGTTAAGAGTAATAAATAAGCACTTAATTACCAGCAAACAACATGAGACAATTAAAGATTACAAAGCAGGTGACCAACAGGGAGACAGCGTCTCTCGATAAATACCTTCAGGAAATAGGGAGGGTAGATCTGATCACTGCAGACGAGGAGGTGGAGCTGGCCCGACGCATCAAAGCGGGAGACAGGGCAGCATTGGAGCGGTTGACAAAAGCAAATCTGCGCTTTGTGGTCTCCGTTTCCAAGCAATATCAGAACCAGGGACTTTCACTACCTGACCTCATCAATGAGGGAAATTTAGGTTTGATCAAAGCTGCCGAGCGTTTTGACGAGACACGTGGGTTTAAATTCATATCGTATGCTGTTTGGTGGATACGGCAGTCTATTTTGCAGGCCTTGGCCGAACAAGCCAGGATCGTGCGACTGCCCCTGAACAAGATCGGAACGATCAATAAGATCAACAAGGCCTTCTCAGAACTTGAACAGAAATTCGAACGTCCGCCTTCAGCTGAAGAACTCGCGGAATACCTCGAATGCAGCGCTGAAGAGATCAAGCAGTCTCTTTCCAATACAGGTCGACACATATCAATGGATGCACCATTGGTGGAAGGTGACGAGTCTTCGTCCAGCATGTATGATGTTCTGCTGAACGATACGATGCCCGGACCTGATCGAGAGCTGGTCATTGATTCATTGAGAAAAGAAATAGAGCGATCACTTTCTACACTTACACCGCGTGAGGGAGACGTGATCCGACTTTATTATGGATTGAATGGAAAACACCCAATGACGCTTGAGGAGATCGGTGAACGATTCGACCTTACGCGTGAGCGGGTAAGACAGATCAAAGAAAAAGCAATTCGCAGGTTGAAACATACCTCCCGAAGCCGGATGTTGAAGTCATACCTAGGTTAAGCGGGATCAACGTCGATTACCAGGCGAATGGATTTGTGTGAAGGAGTGCTGTAGAAAGTATCGATCAGATGCTGGAGGCGCTCCTTTACTTTTTTATCAGAAGCCTCCCGTTCGATCTTGACAATCAGGTGCTTCAGGAAAGTATTATTGATTTTTCGGACCACAGGATAATCTGGTCCGAGCACGCGTTCATGAAATACAGCACGTAGATCGACCGCCATCTGTGCAGCAGCAGCATCCAGAATATGCTCATCTTTGTGTTTTAGCGTAAGTCGAATGATCTTGTAAAAGGGCGGATAGAAGAAATTCTTCCTTTCAATGAGCTCACTGTTGTAAAAGCCGATGAAGTCATGTTCGATCACTCGGCGAATTACCCAGTGTTCCGGATCGCCTGTCTGAATGATCACGGTTCCTCTTTTGTATTTTCTTCCTGCTCTTCCTGCAACCTGCGACATCAGCTGGAATGATCGTTCAAACGCCCTAAAATCGACTCTATTCAGAAGGTGATCTGCATCCAGAATTCCGACTAGACTGACATTGTCAAAATCCAGACCTTTGGTGACCATTTGGGTACCGATCAAAATATCGATCTTACGGTTACCGAAATCGTTTAGGATCGTCTCGTAGGAATTCTTGGATCGTGTTGTGTCAAGATCCAGTCGTTGAATGGTTTTGTCAGGAAAGATCAACTGGAGTTCGTCTTCCACCTTCTCTGTGCCGAAC
>JBKCAB010000712.1:0-2925 GCA_046307935.1 Bacteroidota bacterium
CAAAAGAACGGCAATCTTGTATCTTTCTTTCTTTGGAAATACAATCACAGAATCTTTCAACGGTATTTCTCGATCCGGAACAGCTCTTATCTCAACTTTTTCTGTGGGCTCCTTGCTTACGGGTATCTTTAATTGATCTCCTGCAGTGATCTGCGAACTCTTTATCCCATTTAGTTCCTTGAGCTGTTCAACCGGCACCATGAAGCGTTTCGATATACTGTATAAAGTTTCTTCCGGTAAAACGGTATGTACAATGATCGAATCAGTCAAAATGACTTTATCTGGTAAGGGATCAATTTCCTTAGCGATCGAAACAGAATCTGATTCCCCGATTGACTCGGCAGCGAAAGGTATCACAAGATCCCTATCTACATTTGGAACAGTAAGTTTTTGACCGATTTTAAGACCTTGTTCAGAAGAAGGATTGGCCAAAATGATAGCATCAACAGTGACGTCATAAATTCTGGAAATACCATATAGCGTCTCGTTTTTCTTCACCTCATGGGTAACTGTGATCAACGGCACAGGAATGCGGATCTTTTGTCCGATACTCACTCCTTTATCGATGCCGGGATTGGATGAAACGATCGATTCTACCGGCACGTCATACATGCGTTGTAGGCCATACAATGTTGTACCTTTTTCAGCCGTATGGATGTAATATTTCTTACCGTCGATCAACTCTTTCGGTGCTATCGTCTGACCGATAATAATTTGACAGAATAAAAGCGTAATAATGGTCAATGAACTGCGCATAGGGTATTTTTTCATTGTATTTGCAAGAGTAGTGCCAATTACTCCCATTCGATAGTTGCTGGTGGCTTTGAACTAATATCGTAAGTAACTCTATTTATACCTTTTACCTGATTGATAATTTTGTTTGAGATCTTAGCCAAGAATTCATAGGGCAAATGACACCAGTCTGCAGTCATTCCATCCGTAGATGTCACAGCCCGGAGCGCCACAGCATTCTCGTAAGTCCTTTCATCACCCATAACCCCAACTGATTGAACAGGAAGGAAGATTGCACCTGCCTGCCATACCTCGTTGTACAAGCCGTCCTCTTTCAAACCATTTATGAAAATTGCATCGACCTCTTGCAGAACACGCACTTTTTCCGAAGTCACTTCACCGAGTATGCGTATGCCTAATCCCGGACCGGGAAATGGATGTCTGTTTAGAATTATATCACTTATATGTAGAGAACGTCCGATCCTTCTAACTTCATCCTTGAATAGCAATTTCAATGGTTCGACCACTTTCAGTTGCATGTAATCAGGCAATCCGCCGACATTATGGTGAGACTTTATCGTCTGTGAAGGACCTCCACTCCCCGAAACCGACTCTATTACATCTGGATAGATCGTTCCCTGCGCCAACCATTTTGCATCCTGAACGTGACCAGATTCCTCGTCGAATACATCGATAAAAACCTTGCCTATTGCTTTGCGCTTCGCTTCAGGATCTGTCAGACCTTTAAGGGCTGCATAAAATTGATCTGACGCATTCACTCCCTTGACATTCAATCCCATATCATTATACGATTCAAGAACGGAAGCAAATTCGTCTTTCCTCAAGAGTCCATTGTCAACAAAAATACAATGCAGGTTGGAGCCAATCGCTTTGTGAAGAAGAACAGCGGCTACAGAAGAATCCACTCCGCCCGACAAACCGAGGATCACTTTATCGTTGCCGAGTTGATTGCGCAGCGCTGCTACCGTTTCATCCACAAAAGACTCCGGTGTCCAATCCTGCTTGCAACCACAGATCCCCACCACAAAATTTTGAAGCAGGATCGTTCCCTCTAAAGAATGATAAACCTCCGGATGGAACTGAATACCAAAAGTATCTTCCTCTTCGATCTCATAGCCGGCTATGTTGACATCATGGGTACTGGCTATTACCCGGTAGCTGGAAGGAACTTGTTTAATTGTGTCACCATGAGACATCCAAACCTGTGAACCACTGGTCATTCCTTTGGTCAATCTGTTCGAGTGATCCACAAAAGTCAAATTCGCTCTACCGTACTCACGGATCGTCGAAGGCAAAACTTCCCCACCGTAACTGTTTGCGAGGTACTGAGCACCGAAACAAATCCCAAGTAAAGGCATTTTACCCTTGATCCCAGTTAGATCGGGTTTTGGAGAAGCCTCGTCGCGCGTTGAGAACGGACTGCCAGAAAGGACAACTCCTTTTATGTTGTCAGTAATCTCCGGACACTTGTTCCATGGATGAATCTCGCAATACACATTCATTTCCCTTACTCTTCTGGCTATCAGCTGTGTGTATTGTGAGCCGAAATCGAGGATCAATATCATTTCATGCATAACACAAAGATATCAAACATATCCTATAACAGAAGTTGACACTTTCAGCAAAGTATGAACAGAATACTTGTTGAAATAAAGCTTTTCGCTTATTTGCGGACATTTTGACACCTCAAAAACTACTGGAACAATTTATGCCGCTGCAAGCCACTGAATTAATCTACGGAAGCATCAAATGAATTCGTTAAATTCATTATTTTTGGGGCTTCTCACAACGAGCAAAACGACATGATCTCAGATTTACTAAAGAAAATATTCGGCGATAAAACTGCCAAGGACCGCAAGGAGTACCAACCGACGATAGACAAGTCCAATCAATTCTTTGAGGAGTTCAAGTCGCTCACGGATGATGATCTGCGAAATAAAACACTTGGATTCAGGTCCAGAGTCAGTGCACACATTGAAAAACTTGAGACCGAGCTGAAGGAGTTAAACCAAAAAGCAATAGATCCGGCAACTCCCATCAATGAAAAGGAAGAGCTTTTCGAAGCCATCGACAAACTTACTAAGACGATCGATGATCAAATTGAGGATATACTCCTTGAAATCATGCCGGAAGCATTCGCAGTGGTTAAAGAAACGGCCAGAAGATGGGCTG
>JBKCAB010000713.1:0-821 GCA_046307935.1 Bacteroidota bacterium
CCTTGTCGGAAAAGACCTTAAGGAGCTCGTCAGGAGGAACGCTCTATTTCTGGAACGACGGTACAAAGGTCGAGTCCATGGAGTAATTAATCTCTGGGACAGAGCCGGATCAGAGGTGTTCTTCGAAAGCTTTCCAACCGAGCATTACCGCAGCCTGGGAAGACAAGTGGTAGCCTCAGAAGTGAGTAAACTAATTAATCGATTCAAGGATCATGACCATACAGGAAGCACAAAAAACCGTTGATGAATGGATCAAAGAACATGGGGTTCGTTATTTCAATGAACTGACCAACACCGCCATTCTCATGGAGGAGGTAGGTGAAGTAGCCCGCATTATGGCGCGTCGTTATGGTGAGCAAAGCGAAAAGGAGTCAGACAAGGATAAGGATCTGGGGGATGAACTGGCCGACGTGCTGTTCGTCTTGATCTGTCTCGCGAACCAAACAAGAATCGATTTGAATGAAGCCCTGCTTATGAACCTGAAAAAAAAGACCGGAAGAGACCATTCCCGTCATAAGAACAATTCAAAACTGAAGGAATGAGCCTTGCGAAATTACGCCCCGAACTTATCGAAATATTACCCCAGAAGGGGATCTCAGAACTGAACGAGTTCCAATTGCGCATCCTTTCCGGTCTGCGATCAGGAAAACATCTGCGCGTTGAAGGGCCGACCGGAGCAGGTAAAACCACAGCTGCCCTCGTGAGCGTTTTGGAAAAAGTGGAAAGTGCAGGTGAAGGGTCTCCGCGTGCGATCATCATTTGCACAGACGACACAACCGCCATGGCACTGCACAAACAACTGAAAGAGATTTGCCGTACCC
>JBKCAB010000714.1:0-545 GCA_046307935.1 Bacteroidota bacterium
TTTGGTGGTGGAATGTTTTATGTTAAAAAACATGAGTTTCCTGCATTGCCGGTACCCGACTGTTTTTAATCACTGAACCCTGTTTTTTTCTCCCTGAACCGACTGTTTTATTTCTTTGAATCGATATTTATCCCTAGGACTCTATTTTTTTACTGCCTCACCCACCGATTTTTTAATTTTTCTGATTTCGATTCCTGGAAATAATTCCTTAAATTCAGGTTGACTTAACCTCGACCTAATGTATGTGAATAAACAAATCCGTCTCGCTAATTGGGACTACCGTTCTTCCGCTGCCTATTTCATTACCATTTGCACACAAAACCGGACGCAATATTTTGGAAAGATCGTCAATGGGAAAATGCATCTGTCGCAACTGGGGATACTTGCTGACGTGTTTTGGCATGAAATAAAAAATCATGCAAAGGATCTTGAATTGGGGGAATTCGTCGTGATGCCAGATCATGTTCATGGGATCTTAATTCTCAAGGATTCAGATTCACCAGTCGGTTCAGGGCAGTTAACACCAGTCGGTTCAGGGCATGCCC
>JBKCAB010000715.1:0-8060 GCA_046307935.1 Bacteroidota bacterium
GTTACAATGTAAATATCGAGATCGTTTGTGTCGATGCAGCTTTCACTGGTGTTGCGAACTACCTTTCTCCACAGTTGTGTATAGAGGGTGGTAGCTGCTCCTCGTGCACAGTAGCAGGAACTTATCCATACCCTCTTACTGTTATTGATGTTTCTGGCTTTTGTCCTGGCACCTACAAATGGAGAGCTTGGGAAGTCCCTTGTTACCAGTATACGGAGGAATATACTTTCACGATCACCGGTGCTTCTCCGATGATCGTTGATGCCAGTGCTGTTGATCCCGTTATTTGCTTTGGAGAAACCACCCAATTGAACGCACAGGCATCCAATGGATGTAACGGACCTTACAGTTATTCTTGGTCGCCGGCGATCGGACTTTCGAACCCAAATAGTCAGAACCCGTCGGCAAATCCGACACAAACTACAACCTATACCGTAACAGTGACCGAACCAGGATCGTGTGCCGTTACACAAACACAACAGGTAACCATACAAGTGGATCCTTTACCAACAGCTGAAGTAACAGACAATATCGCATTATGTGACGGAGATCCGGGGCCTGAGGTATTCTTCATCGGGGATGACGGTACAGGTCCCTACACGATCAACTATACAATAGACGGAGTGGCACAACCTCCGTTGATAACCGGACCAAATGACACCGTCACAGTGATTGGTCCTGGTACACCTGCCGGCTTTTACGACTACCAGCTTGTTAGCATCACCGATAATTCCACCGGCTGTTCGCAACTCCAAGACACCTATATTACTGTCACTGTATGGCCTCTTCCTGTTGTAAATGCAGGGCAGGATATTGAGATCTGCGAGGCAAACCCTGTTACGCCTTCAGATGTAACATTGGAAGGATCCGGTGCTTCAACCTACACATGGAACAATGGTGTCACGGACGGTATTTCATTTGTTCCGCCGACTGGTGTAAATACGTATACAGTTACCGGAACTGACGCTAACGGTTGTACCGACACTGACGAGGTTGTGGTAGTAGCGTACCCCCTGCCAATTGCTATTTTCACTGCAGGTCCGGATTACGGTAACGCCCCAATTTCTGTGAACATGGTGAATCTGAGCCAGAACGCAGACAGCTATTTGTGGGATTTTGGAAATGGAAATACTGAACCGAGCAACACGACCCTTTCGGTATCGGAAGTTTACGATATACCTGGTATTTATACGATCACATTGACTGCATCGAACGGTATATGCTGGGATACGGCTACTTGGATTATCAACGCACTTCCTCCAATGGTAGTTACACCTCCTAATGTGTTCACGCCAAACGGTGATGGTGTAAATGACGACTATTTTGTGAATGTATTATACGGAGAACGCTTTGAAGCTGAGATTTTCAATCGATGGGGAAATAAAATGGGCAGCCTGAACCAACTCAATCAGGGTTGGGATGGAAAAACAGACGGTAAAGAAGTAGAAGAAGGCGTTTACTACATCTTCTATAAGGCATACGATTTCAATGATCAAATGCAGGAAGGCCACACCTATTTTCACTTACAGCGAGACAATTAATTGGAACAAAACCGTAACTTCTGTTTGTAAAGTTCAATAAAGTTTAGGTAGAAACCGGCAATGCTAAGAATCCTTACCACTGCGATCTGTTTAGTGATGCCTACTATCGCGGCTCTGTCTCAATCGAATACGCTCACAAGCGGTGGAGATGCCAGCGCTACAAGTGGTAGCATCAGCTACAGCATCGGACAGATTGACTATTTAAATTCAGCAGGTACCTCCGGATCTTTTAATCAAGGGCTCCAGCAACCCTACGAAATAGTGGAAGTCAATGATTTGGCTGAGGGTGTAAAAATCGATCTGTCCATTGGCCCCAACCCTACATCAGATGAATTGACCATCATTTCAACAAGTTTGTTGGATAATACTTTTACCTTTTCCATTTTTGATGCAAAAGGGAGTATCATTCTTGGTCAACAGCCACTTCACAATAGTCAAAAGATCAAACTCGCAGCCTTTGCAAGAGGAGAATACTTCTTGGACATAAGCAGTAATTCTCAGCGTGTAAAAACTTACAAGATCATTAAAAATTAAATTCATGAGGAAGGTTATAACATCTACACTTGTCATTTTCGTCCTTCAGATATCATTTTCGCAAGCGCCGCAAAAGATGACCTACCAGGCCGTGGTTCGAAACGCATCCAATGCGCTTATCGCGAATTCAAATGTTGGTATTCAGATTAGTATTTTACAGGGTACAGCCAACGGAACCGCCGTTTTCGTTGAACAGCATGCAGCATTGACCAATGCGAATGGTTTGGCGACTATAGAAATTGGCAATGGCAACGCTATTTCTGGAAGTATGGCTGGTATCAACTGGGCAAACGGTCCTTACTTTATAAAATCTGAGATTGATCCTTCCGGAAATACAGCCTACAGCCTGACAGCAACATCTCAACTTCTCAGTGTACCCTATGCACTGTATGCAGAAAACAGTGGCAGTAGCATTCCAGGTCCGGAAGGACCTCAGGGACCTACAGGGCCACAAGGGCCAGCTGGTGTCACCGGGGCAACAGGGCCGCAGGGTCCAGCTGGACCTACAGGAGCTACGGGGCCACAAGGTCCGGCCGGTCCGGATCAGCAAACACTGTCCTTTTCCAGTCCCACACTAACAATTTCTGGCGGAAATAGCGTCAATCTTTCCGCGCTCATTAATGATGCAGATGCCAATCCAAACAATGAGATACAAACGCTTTCATTGAGCGGACAAACGCTCTCCATATCAGGGGGTAATTCAGTGACATTGCCGACAGGTGGATCAGGCGGAACATTGGATCAGGCATATGATTTTGGTGGTTCTGGACTCGGACGAACGATCACAGTAGATGCAGGCGCCGTTCAAATCAATAATTCAGGCACCAATACTACCGGATTAGAGGTCAATTCGGCTGTAAATAATTCGACAGGTATATTGGTGAATGTTTCTGGCAACGGAGTTGGTTTCCGGGCAGAAAGTACGAATGCCGCAAATTCTTTCGCCGCAATTCAGTCAAATACAAACAGCTTGGGGAGCACGAATTCTGCCATTCTGGGCAACAATAGCGGTGCAGGATATGGTGTTTCAGGTCAGATCCCTGGAACCGCGACAGGATTTGCAGCAGTCTATGGTAATAACCTCAGAACAACCGGTGGTGTTGGTGTGAATGGGCAAGGTTTCAACGGAGTTTCTGGATCTTCTAACTACAACCAGGGATTTGGAGTTTTTGGACAAAATAATGCGACACCAAACATTCCCAGCTCTTTTTTCGCATCTGCCGTTGCAGGAGTCGGCCCCATCGGTGTTCAAGGTCAGACACTTAACGGGCAACTTCCGGGTGTTTACGGACAAAACCTGAATAACGGAGTGATCTATAACAACATTGCAGTACAAGGTTCCTCAAACACAGGAGTTGGCGTATGGGGAGAAAACCTTGATGGTTCATATTTCGGTGTTTTTGCCAATGGCGATCTGGGTTCCAACGGTATAAAAACTTTCATGATCGATCACCCTAGAGACCCTGAGAACAAATACCTGATGCATTTCTCCATTGAATCGGATGAAGTACTGAATGTTTACCGCGGAACAGCTCAGTTCAACGAAAACGGTGAAGCCATTGTGGAACTTGAAGATTATGTGGAACTGATTAATATCAATTTCACCTATCAACTCACTACGATCAATGGTTACGCTCCCGTTTACATAAAGGAAAAAGTAAAAGAAGGCAAGTTCGTAATTGCAGGTGGGGCACCAGATTTGGAAGTTAGCTGGCAATTAACCGGTGAGCGAAATGATCCGTACCTTCAACAACACCCTGAAAAACGTGCGGTAGAAGTTGACAAACGTGAAGGTGAAAAAGGGAATTTCCTTATGCCTGCGCTTTACGGCCAACCAATGCAAAGAAAGATCAATTACCTGCCGCAAACGGAGCTCAAGCCAGAACCATAAGCCTCGTGATCTCACTTTTGTGTTGAACTATCCCCCTTTACTGAAACAAAAATATTCATTCGCAACCCCGTTTTATTCATTGTGCTGAGTTGTACAATACATGTAATCGAGCAAAAACAAACACATATTAATCTGTTATTCAATATATTAAGGATCTCCAACCAAAAAACGTCCTAAGAATTTCAATTTATACATCGTGGCAACCCCCTAAAAAAGCGCATCGTTATCCGAGTAAGAACAAAACCTTACGATTATGGAAGAACGATTTAACTTGAGTGGAAAAAAGGTGCTAACGGTTCTTATCCTTTTCTTTTTTTCCAAGTCCCTTTACGGGCAATTCTGCGACAGCGAAACACCTACTTTCAATGTTGATCTGTCGGAAAACCCTAACATGATCTGGACCAGCCCCTTGGTTGTGAGGGATGGCTTCTGCTGCGGAGCTGATAACCCCGATAATTGTATTGAATTTGTTATCACTTTGAATGACGACGCAACAGCGATCAATTTTACCATTGCCACTGGAGCAGTTCCACCGGGCGCCATGTATTACCAGATTGATTGCGGACCGATAACCACTGTTGGATCCCCTATTTGCATCACTGGTACAGGACCACATCACCTCACGTTCTGTAAACCTGGAAACAATGCCAACACGTACAGTATCATCTCTTATTCGGCTCCTATTATTGGTCCTGACCTAACACTCGGCGCTGGATGCAGCGGGGAAATATTTGCGAACTATTATGAGGAGGCATCTATTGAATGGACGAGTATAGCTCCCGGTGACCAGGGTGATTTTGATGATTTTCTGAACTGCACGACAGGATGTGACACAGTCATGGTTAGTCCTGTTTTTCAGGATGAAGACATTCCGGAATACATTGATTATTTGGTATGTGGAACTGACATTGGCGGTTGTGATTCGGTGCCCGTATGCGATACTGTTCGCGTGTACCTGAACCCACCTTTTGCGGTTTCGGTTGATCCAGATTCTATACATTTATGTTATGATGGAGGGCCGGTAGAGATTATCGCAACCGTAACAGGAGGACAAGCTCCTTTCTTTTATCAATGGAATACTGGAGCCGAAACACCATCAATCACTGTCGGCCCTGGTGTATATGTCGTAAATGTATCAGACTCATTTGGATGTATGATCGCAACAGATACCGCGGTAGTCACACAGGACACCATACCAATCTCTATACAGGCCGGACCCGATCAAAACTACTGCAATCAATCGCTGCCGTTGATCACGCTGAATGGAACCGTACAAGGAACAAGCGGTGCCATCTGGAGTGGAGGGAACGGTACTTTTCTACCAGAAAACACTAATTTAAACGTAACTTATCTACCCACCTTGCAGGAAATCAATGCGGGTTCTGTGATGCTCTTCCTGACAAATACTGGAAATTCTAATTGTGGTATAATTCAGGATACCGTAGAAGTATTCTTTGAAGGTTTTACAGCACAATTCACGCTCAATCTATCTGATGGGTCCTGTACTTCTGAAAACACCGGTAGTGCCTGGATCACAGGCACATCAGAATCAGACTTAATGTACTCCTGGGATATGGGACCATTTACGAGCGAACCGCTAATTACCGGTCTTGAACCGGGGAACCATCAGGTAACCATTCTAAATGCTTTGGGCTGTGATACGACAATTGAATTTACCATTACAGTCAATACATACCCAATGCTGGAAATCAATCCAAACATGGGAAGTATCTGTTCCGGCGGTTGGATAGCCTTTGTAAATAATGTTCCAGGCAGTCAGAACTGGAATTACGTTTGGGATTTTGGTGATGGGACGACTTCAAATGAGGCTATGCCAATTCATCAATACAATGAAGAGGGCAACTATTTGGTTTCGGTGAGTGTTACAAACGGGAACAATTGTACTGTATCTGCTGAAAATGTTACAATGGTAAGCGTTTATCCTTATGCGATCGCCAACTTTGAAGTAAGTTCGACAGAATTGAACACGCTAGATCCAGTTATTCAACTCACCAATTATTCAAGTGGAGCCAACAATTTCATCTGGTCATTCGGTGATGGAACAGGAAGCAATGAATTCAATCCTTAACATGAATACTCCGAGTCGGGTTCATACCAGATTATGCTGTGGGCAACAAACCCCTGGGGCTGCAACGACTCAACCTTTGTAGCGATAACGATTAGAGAGGATTACGCCATTTTTGTCCCTAACACTTTTACACCGGATGGAGATGCGCACAATTCAACTTTCCTTACCAAAGGATATGGTATCTTGGATCAAGATTTTACTTTTCAAATATTCAACCGCTGGGGTGAGCTTGTTTTTGAATCGCATGACATGTCCGTTGGCTGGGATGGAATGAGTATAAACCAATCAGCATATGCCCAGGATGGAACGTATAGTTGGATGGTGTACTTTACTGATGTGAATCATACAAAGCATCAACGGTTAGGACATGTAAATCTTTTAAAATAAGAATGATCTGTTAAGGGGCTGACTAAAAGGGATGGCCCCTTAACTATTTATTCCCTCACAGCCCACGCGCGACGGATTTTTCCATCTACCACTTCGAAAATCATCACAAGGAAAAGATCTTCATTCGTTCCATTGCGACCTGCGATTCTTTCGTAATCAATAACCTTGTTGCCGATCACTGAGCGGTTCAAAACGGTGGAATGAAGCTTCGGCGAACGATCAAAGAGGTTTGAATAGACATCTTTCACCGCTTCCCAACCACTGTAGGAAGGCGTTTCATTTCCTAAAGTCCAGATCTCTATGTCTGGATGAAAAATAGCCATAAATGAGTCGATATCTCTCGAATTGTAAGCCTTTAATTGCTGTTCAACAACATCTGTAGGACTCTGAGAATAAGCTAAACCTGACATAACAACGATCACAATTGAAATTAAACATTTACCCATATCTGTTGATAATATGTAAGACACAACTTCCGACAACAGAACAAGGCTATCGTGAATTTGTTTCGGAATGTCTACCCGAACAAAGATTCTGGTTAAAACGTTTTAAATTAATAACTTTTACATAAACTGCGTAAATCAAAACTCATGTCGATGAATGTCCTGCAAGCACTTAATTGGAGATATGCCACAAAAAAATTCGATCCTTCAAAAAAGGTTAGTGATGCTGACATGTTGACGATACGTGAAGTTTTACGGCTAACGCCAAGCTCCTACGGACTTCAGCCTCTCAAATACCTGATCATTGAAAACAGTGATCTCAGAAGGACACTCAGACAACATGCCTATGACCAATCCCAGGTTACCGATGCAAGTCACCTCATTGTGATCTGTGCCTACAATGACATACGGGAAGATGACATTGACGCACATATTGATACGATCGCGACAGTTCGAAACACCGACATTGCGGGTATGTCCGGTTATGCCGAATTTATGAAAAGAACGATCGTTCCAATGCCTGAGGAAACTAAGCTAAGCTGGAACACCAATCAGGCGTACATAGCGCTGGGACAACTGCTGCTCGCCCTCGCTGTAATGGAAATTGATGCCACGCCCATGGAAGGTTTCGACAACAAGGCATTCGATGCTTTACTTGGTTTGCCCGAACAGAATCTTCATGCTGTTCTGCTGTGTCCGATCGGATATCGATCACCAGATGATCAAGCCCAATTCAATAAAAAGGTCCGAAAGACTGAGAATGACCTATTTGAAACACTATAGCCAGGGAACGGAAAACCAAAGAAACCAAAGATTATTATCTTCGGGCCATGAAAAAGTTCTCCCGAAAGCGCCATGTCGCCAAAGCGATCACCTGGAGGATCATTGGTACACTGGACACCATTCTTCTTGGATGGCTTGTTACAGGAGAGCTCAGGCTCGGTGTTTCGATCGGATTCGCTGAGCTTATGACCAAAATGGTTTTATACTATCTTCACGAACGTGCCTGGTACAATCTCCATGTATTCAAACAACACAACAGCCGAGTACGTCACATACTGAAAACCATCACCTGGCGCTTCATTGGAACGATCGACACCATGTTCCTCGGTTGGATATTAAGCGGGAAAGCTGAAATTGGATTGACGATCGGTGGCATGGAACTTATCACCAAA
>JBKCAB010000716.1:0-2467 GCA_046307935.1 Bacteroidota bacterium
TTTTGGAAAGCGATTCCTTGTGACTTTGACAGACAGAACTGCCATTATTGAAAGTGAGCTCAATAAAAATCGGATCGTCCACGAGACACTGGATGACGAACGCAATCGTTTCTCACGTGAGCTCCACGACGGACTGGCCCAGTATCTTGTTGTACTCAACCTCCAGCTTGAAATGCTGAAAGGATTGGATGAACGTGTTGACGCCGGCTTGGCACCTTGTCAGGATGCGGTGAGCACAAGCTTGAGGATGGTGCGTTCTATCAGCTATAATCTTTCTCCTCCAGATATCGAAAAGGGAATAATTCCCGCACTTCAGGCATTGTTCCAACGATTACAAAATGTCAATAATGTGCGGTTCATCCTGAGAGCTGATGAAACGTTAGAAGATCTGGATCTCTCTTTTGTGGATGAATATTCTGTGTTCCGCATTGTTCAAGAATTCATCAACAATTCGCTCAAGTACAGTGAATGCAAGGAGATCCTTTGTGAAGTAGGGCTTTCGGGTAAGCTCTTGAACATTACGGTTTCCGATAATGGAAAAGGTTTTGATATGGTCGCAGTGCCAAAGGGACTGGGATTGAAAAATATGCGTCAACGGGCATTTGCTGCTGATTTCAACATTGAACTGAGTTCGGAAGTGAATAAAGGAACCACTTTGAACCTGACCTCTTCATTTCCGGTTGCCGTCTGAACTATCCTTTCGGAAAGTGCAGGTAGAATGTCGACCCCTCACCTGGGACAGAAGTGAGTCCGATAGCCCCCCCCATTTTTTCCATCATCTTTTTGGAAATACTCAATCCAACACCTGAACCGGGGTATTTGTCCTTATTGTGTAGTCGTGTGAAGATGTCAAATATCTTTTTATGCTGCTCCTCAGGTATCCCGATACCATTGTCCCGGATCATGATCGAAGGATTTTCTCCACTCTCAGGATCCACGGAGATGGTCACCTCGGCTTTTTGTCCATCCGGCTGGTAAGTTATCGCATTGATAATGAGGTTCTGGAAAACCTGGCGCACAGGAGCCGCAATGCCGCGAGCTTTCGGCAATGGTTCAACACTTACCTTAGCACCGGATGACTCGATCAAACGTTTAAGTCCTAACAGGACATCGTTGAGCAGCTCGTCGAGATCGATCCATTCAAGATCAGCTGCATCGATACGGCCAGCTCTTGAAAAATCAAGCATCTCTTTGATTAGCGTCTTCATCCTGGCAGCACCGTCGACAGCGTAGTGAATATATTCTTTTCCCTTATCATCGATCTGTTCACCGTATTTCTTCTCAAGGAGCTGCAAGAATCCGGTGACCATGCGCAGCGGTTCCTGGGTATCATGCGATGCTACGTAGATGAACTGTTCGAGCTCGTCATTCTTCAATACCAATTCCTGTGTGCGTTCATCTACCAATTCCGCTAAATGAGCCGATTGATCGTTAAGTTGTTTGATGAGCCAATTTGTATGCAGCAGATTTTTGATCCTCAGATCGAGCTCCGTAAAGTCAAAGGGCTTTCGAAGCATATCATGTGCCCCGGAGTTCAATGCTTGTTTGAGGGTTTCTTTCGTAATATCAGCCGTAAGGACCATTACCCGCATCGGACTATCCAGGTATTTTTCTTCCCTCAGCCACTGAAGAATTTCGATACCTGAGATATGTGGCATCATAATGTCGAGCAATATGAGGTCGGGGATCGTCTCTCTTACCAACTGAGCCACCTCACGTGCATCATTCGTGGTGACGTAGTTGGTGTAGCCATTGGCCTTTAAAAAGCTTTCCAATAGTGTCGTATTGGCTAATTGATCATCGACAATTAAGATGCGTGCATGTGAATAGTTCTGGTCCACTTTCGTATTATTTTTGTTCGATATAATGATCTACTGTTTCGAGAAATTCTTTGATCTCGAGCGGTTTGGTAAGGTACTTATCAGCTCCTCCAGAGAGCAGATTCCGGATTTGGTCCTTCGTGGCATCAGCACTCACCACCACCACAGGGATCGTTTTTGTCTCCTCATTTTCTTTTAGCTGCTTGAGTACGATCGAACCGTGAATATCCGGCAGGTCAAGATCCAACAATATGAGCTGCGGGCGATGTTTTAATGCCAATCCGACGGCTTCTGCTCCAAATTCGGTTGTGATCAACCCAAACCATGGGCGTTTGACCTTGAAAATGTCTGTGACCAGGGCGATGTTCATGGAGTTGTCCTCTATGTAAAGCACAGTAGCTTGATTGGTATTCGCCTTTTGAAGTGCGATATCCTCCTGATCTGCCTCAAAAGTTGGCAACAGATCATCTGTGCACCGCGGCAATTCGATCCAAAATTCTGAGCCTTGATCGATTTCGCTCGAAACACCGAGCTCACCTCCCAAAACATGGATGAGCTCCTTAACCACGGCAAGACCTAGTCCGGTTCCTTCGATATTGGTGTTCTGAGCACCGATCCTTTCGAAAGGTGTAAATAAACGACTGAGA
>JBKCAB010000717.1:0-483 GCA_046307935.1 Bacteroidota bacterium
CATTAAACCGTATACTCGAAGGAGAAACACTTACACCTTTCGGCACTGTGTCCTTCAAGGGCTCAAATTGCGGTTTTCCCTCAGTTTGAGCAAAAACGAATGAATTAGCTAAAACCAAAAGCAAAATACTTGAACGAACAAATTTCCAAGTTGCTCTTAAACCACCACTTAACTTGTTATTTCTGTTCTCCATTCTGAATAGATTTAATCATTTCTTTATCCAACACCTTCATAACGAACATATCAAAATACATTTGCTCACCCGGCATGATCAACGGAGGCATACCGGCATCACCGTATCCTGCACTAGCAGGCACTTTGATCCGTACCTCGTCGCCTTCTTTCATCGTAACAAGAGCTTCATCCCAACCTTTTATCACTTCACCCTTACCCGGGTTCACACCGAAAGGTCGTCCACGGTCAAAAGAGCTATCAAATACATGAATGTTACCTGTAGAATCGATCGTATACCCTGTGTAATGA
>JBKCAB010000718.1:0-1459 GCA_046307935.1 Bacteroidota bacterium
AACTTCGTTCTTTATTTTAACGGAGCTAAGTACGAAAAATTCTTTAATGTCCATTAATTTTAACTATAAAAAAAACAACGCCATGATCCGATTCATTTTCTGCTTTACCCTTCTGCTGACTTGCGCAAATGTTTACGCCCAAGCAGATACAACTGCTGTTGAGCAGCAAGACACTACGCTTTATCGCATCGTAAAAACAGACGGTACAGAAATTCTGGGTTACATTCTGAAACAGGATGAGCGTGAATTGCTGGTAAAAACCAAAGACGGGAGGAAGATCTTGATTCCTCAATACATTGTAAAAGAGATAATTCCGGTTAAATCGGGTGATTTTTCCGTAAAAGGCGAGTTTGTGGGTGAGGACGCATTCGCTACACGTTATTTTATCACGACGAATGGTCTGGCAATGAAAAAAGGACAGCACTACATCCAATGGAATCTGTTTGGTCCGGACTTTCAGTTTTCGGTTACCGATAAATTCGGTTTGGGTTTAATGACCTCGTGGGTTGCTTTACCAATTATCGGAACTGCTAAATACAGCTTCAATCCTGATGACAAAGTAAAAATTGCGATTGGAGGCCTTTTGGGAACTTCATCATGGGCCGCTTTTTCAGATCCCGACTTTAATTTTGGTGGAGCGTTACCTTTTGCGACTGTTTCTTTTGGTGACCGAAGGAGGAATCTTGCTCTTTCAGGTGGATACGGAGCAGTTTGGTTTGGGTCGCAATCTGAAGGAAGCGCACTCTCCTCCGTGGCAGGTATGATCAAGGTAAGTGCTAAGTTTAGCCTAGTATTTGACTCGTTCATTATAATGCCCGGTGGCGAACGACAAGTCACGATCGATAATAGCTATTTTGACAGCAACGGCAATTACGTGGAGGTAATCTCAACAAAAACGGAAAAAAGACCCATAACAGGAATCTTTATCCCGGGATTGCGTTGGCATCAGGGAGAAGGTAAAGCCTTCCAATTCGGATTTACGGGGATCTACACGAATCGTCGGATGGTTCCCATACCGATTCCAATGGTCCAATGGTACCGTTCACTCTGACCGAAACTTGTCCTGCCCCTGAAAATTTCGTTTCTTTGCACCTCGTTTTCAGGAAATGGCACACAGATCTGGTTTCGTTAACATTGTAGGAAGTCCCAACGTCGGGAAGTCAACCCTCATGAACCGCCTGGTTGGTGAGAAGCTTTCGATCGTGACCTCCAAGGCCCAGACCACGCGCCATCGCATCCTCGGGATCGTTAATGATGAAAACTATCAGATCGTTTTTTCCGATACACCGGGAGTTGTTAATGCAGCTTACAAGCTCCATGAAGCCATGATGGAATATGTCAATACGTCGCTGAAAGATGCCGATGTGTTGCTATTTATAACGGATACGAAGGAAAATGACATGAACCACAAAGAAACACTGGAAAAGATCCAGAAGCTGAAGGTTCCCGTCATCTGCCT
>JBKCAB010000719.1:0-3521 GCA_046307935.1 Bacteroidota bacterium
GATGGGTTACTGTTATTACGGGAATTATGCTCAGTATTTCGAAGTTGGTCGCGTCGAGGCATTACGGTCGCTTGGGATGAGTTACAGAGAGCTGGAAAAAAACGGGATCATGTTGCCGGTTTCTATCTTCAATGTTCGCTACATTTTACCTGCCAAGTACGATGATCTTTTAACAGTAACCACCCGAATCATTGCCGTGGAAGGCGCCCGTATCGTATTCGAATACGTGATCACCAACGAATTAAATGATAAAATCTGTGAAGCAGACACCACATTGGTATTCGTGTCGAACAAAACCATGCGTCCAACAGCTCCAAGCGACGAATTCCTGAAGATCCTGGAACCTTATCTATTGCACGATGAATGAACATTTCACCTTCCATCCATTTGAACCCGAAGAGCTGCTGGAACGCACGCATGTCCGCTCTGGTGAGCAACGGATTGGAGAAAAACTTTGTCAAGACAGCCAAAGTGCTTCACTGCGTTTTGTTATTCTCGGAATAGAAGAAAGCATCGGTCCAAGAGCGAATTATGGCTATAAAGGTGCAGAAAATGCGTTCGAAAGCTTCCTTGTAAAATTCCTCAACATGCAATCGAATGTTTTTTGCTCTGGGGGAGATGTACATATAGTTGGAAGGATCCGATCGAATGTTGAATTCGAAAATATATTGCAAGCCAGAGAATACATCCATGAGCTAGACCTACTGATCGAAAATATTCTTACACCTTATGTTGAGAGGAAGGTCATCCCAATTGTCATCGGCGGAGGTCACAACAATGCCTATCCACTAATCAAACTAGTGAGTCAGGAAATGAAGGAAAGTATTTCCGTTGTCAATCTGGATCCGCATGCTGATTGCAGAGCTTTGGAGGGACGACACAGTGGAAATTCATTTTCCTATGCTATGGAAGGAGGTTATTTGGGGAAATATGCCGTGATCGGATTGCATCAGGCATTCAATAACCAGCACATGCTGGATTATTTGAGCGAGAAAAACTGTTTTACTACTTTTTTCGAATCCTATCTGAGCGATCCACAACAATTCTACCGCGACCTTGAATCGGTGACAGAGGAGTTTTCGGAAGCGAATGCTTTCGGGATCGAGATGGATATGGATTGCATTGCAGGCATGCCATCCTCAGCGTTTACGCCTTCCGGATTCACTTTAGAGCAAGCCCGAACTTATGTTCGAAAAATGGCACTTTTGCCAAATGTGCGCTACTTTCATCTACCCGAGGCCGCACCTGTAAATGCATCCGATGCAAAGATCACCGGAAAAGCGCTCGCTTATCTGACATGGGATTTCATTTCTGCACGAATATCCAAAAAGTGACAACTTTATCCGCTTTGGTCTCGTTAATACGTTAAGATGCTTCTTGAAGAAGAAAAATGGACATGGCGGGAATTCATTGACTCGTTCTTCCCGTTTCAGCTGATCATTGGACAGCTGAAATACAACCTGCTTTCACTTTTCTACTGGGCATTGCTTTTTTCGATCGCTTCAGATAGTTTTGGCAGTGCATTCGGCATCCCTTTTCTATTCTTTTCACCTGAATATCAGGGCGAGGTTAGCGGTTGGTCTTTTTTTCTGGTGGGCTTCAGTATCGGAGGATTCACGATGGCTTTCAATACCTACAGCTATATCAAACTGGGACCGCGCTACCAATTCCTTGCCGCAGTTTCGCGACCCTTCTTTAAATTCTGTTTGAACAATTTCATCATACCACTGAGCTTTGTCTTTTTCTACATGGTGAACATGACCTCCTTTCAATTCACTGAAGAATTGGCTTCTACGAGTGAGGTAATAGGATACAATACTTCTTTTTTGCTGGGATTCTTATTCTTCATTATTGTCTCGCTGCTCTATTTTTTTCCAACCACACGCGACAGGAATGAATCGGTATATCAGGATCAATCGGAAAATCCGATCGGTTCTGTCCTTGCCAGGCGTGAAAAATGGTACAACTTCTTCAGGTCCGAGCGCACCCGTCCTTATCTCTACATTGGGAATCGATTTCGTCTTTATCGTAGCCGAAGCGTAAGTCACCTTAACAGAGAGGTCATTGAGAAAGTATTTGCCCAAAATCGAATTAGTGCCGCTGTCTTTGAACTGCTTACGATCGGCTCCTTTCTCCTTTTCAGCTTTTTAAAGGATCTTCCCATGATGGAGTTTCCTGCAGCCACAAGTGTAGTCCTTCTTTTGACGCTGATTCATATGGTTTTCAGCTTTTTAATGTCCTGGTTTCATCGTTGGACCTATCCCCTTTTACTCTTGATCATCTTTGGAATGAATTATTTGAGTACACATTCAAATCTGTTCCGTTACACCAATTTTGCTTACGGTCTCAACTATAATACCTCGGAACTGGAGGACTTTAGCGTAGAAAATATTAGGAATAATTCCAATAAAAGTGGGGAGATCACAGCATCCCGATCGAATTATCAAGCCATTCTTTACAGCTGGAAACAAAGGACCGAGGAAAAGAAACCTAAACTGATCGTTGTAAACACCTCCGGCGGAGGATCCAGGAGTGCTCTCTGGACCTTCACTGTATTGCAGAACTGCGATCGGGAAACAGACGGCGATCTGAGCAGACATATCCAAATGATCACCGGCGCATCTGGAGGCATGGTTGGTGCAGCTTATTACCGCGAGCTTTTGTTGAGACATAGAACAGGATCAATCAATGACTTTTACCACGACCAGCGCTACAAGAAGAATCTGAGTAAGGATCTATTAAATAAGCTCTCCTTCAGTGCATCCACGAACGACCTCCTTTTCCGCACTCAGCGGTTTTATTACAACGGAAATTCCTACACAAAAGACAGGGGCTATGCTTTTGAAGAACATTTACACGAGAATACCGAAGGGGTAATGCGCCACCATCTTGGCTATTACGAAAAACCCGAAAAAAAGGGGCTGATCCCAGTGATGATCTTCTCACCAACAATTGTAAATGATGGCCGCAGACTACTCATGTCCTCACAGTCACTCAGCTTCCTCACCGAAACATCCAATCGCGCAACACAACTCAGCAACTCTTACGAAAACATTGATTACCAAACTTTCTTCCGAAAAAACGATCCTCAAAAGATGCGTTTCTCAAGTGTTTTACGCGCCAGCTCAACCTTCCCATTCATTATGCCGATGATGACCATGCCAACGAAACCCGGAATGCAATTGATGGATGCGGG
The DNA here is from genome assembly GCA_046307935.1 of Bacteroidota bacterium. GTDB lineage: Bacteria > Bacteroidota > Bacteroidia > Flavobacteriales_D > Crocinitomicaceae > M0103. The sequence goes on from JBKCAB010000719.1 coordinate 3,197, forward strand.
GATCAGAGACAATTACGGACTTCGCACTACGGTAGACTACCTTCATTATCTTCGTGACTGGATCAAAGAGAATACAAGCGGAGTAATACTCCTGGAAATCCGAGATACCAAACGGATCCTTAATAATGAGAGTTACCAGAATGTTTCTTTCCTCGATAAGATCACCCTGCCTTTCGGAAATATGTACAATAATTTTCCCCGCACACAGGATTTCGATCAGGAACAACTGATGAACGTTGCGCTCTTCCACTTCCCATTTCCGGTAGATGTTGTTACATTCAACTTGCGTGAACGAAAAAAAGACAGGATTTCACTGTCTTGGCAC
>JBKCAB010000720.1:0-1943 GCA_046307935.1 Bacteroidota bacterium
TCATTAGGCTGTCCAGCTGGCGTTCCCAGATCTGATTCGATCCGTTCGAAGCAGCCGTTACAAGCAAGCCCCCTACCAAAAGTTCTGCGATGACCAAACCATCGGTGCCTCCCGCAAAGAGGTAGCCGGAAAGCGCAGAAAGTATAACTGAAAAGGAGAGTCTGAATTTGGTAAAGACTAGATAAGACCTAAACTTACCGGAAAAACCACTGGCTTGCTTCGACTCCATATACAACTGATCGGTGTAAAAGTAATCATTTTCGGGCGACGGATGTTCGGGACAACTTAATTGCCTTCATGTTCAGTTTTAGTTTCCAATTGGAACATTATTCAAACTGTTTCCACTCGATCCCCAACGTCGGTCTACCGGTGTCAAAATGTTGACATTACGCTCCCTTACCATCAATTCATCGACGCAAAACCATTGATCTTTCTCTTTTGAATTTCCGACGATCAGCACATTGTACCTGAAAGGACCTTTCCTTATTGTCATCGGAAGCTGAATGTAGGCCCAGTCCCCGCGAATAACTGGGGAGCGCTTGGGATCCGTTACATACTTCCATTGTCCGGTATTTTTTAGGGTGTCGATCTCTTCAATAACGAACAAGGGATTGTACGATCCGGGCGCTCCCTTGAGGAACCAGAAAGAAGCTTCCAGATCATGATCACCGCGAGAATTTACTGTCTCCAAAAACAAATAGTCGGCATTTTGAAGGGATAGACTTCCTTTCCCTGAAAATGTATTCTTCCCATACAATGTATCGAAATCACGATGGATCAAAAAGTTTGTGTCAGAACAACTCGATTTTCCATATTGAATGCCGAAGTCGATCAGTTTTTTTTGCATACTCACCCTTGCTGTCCGTTCCTTTTGCGCATATTTTCTCAAGTCTAACCTGTAAAGAGCTATGGTGCGCCCTTTGTAGAGTTTCTTTGCATTGTCAAGCATTTTTTTTTCATTCGGATCGAGTTGCTCCCCATTCGTGATGATCAACACATTCTTAAGTCTGTTGTGATTCAAGGAGATGTGTGAATTGAGCTCCGGCGCGATCAGTCCAAACAGGTCGCGGGTTTCTGGTTCTGACGTTCGACTGAGGAAGGAGGCCATGGTAGGCGTTGCGCTATGGTAGCTGATCACCATTGTCATTTGCTGGATCTCGGGCGATCCTTTTCGCATGAATTGTTCAGCTCCGACATGAAAGAACGGCAGAGGCAACAGCACGGCAGATTTTTCTCTTTTGACCAGCTGAATGACTTTTTCCCATTCAGGATGTTTCTCCAATCCCTTTTCGGCAAAGAGATTAGGCGTTCTGCCGATCTGCCTTGAAAAGAAATCTGTTCCTTCCCATGCTTCGGAAATATTTAGGATAGGAAAGGCGATCACACATATCAATGGTATAACTTTCATTTTGTCCTCTGAGCGTTTCCACCATTGGTCAAGGATGAACACAGCAGTTATACCTGCCATGTAATAAAATACCCAGGAAAATCGACCAACCGATCTGAATTGATTAAAAACTTTTAGCTTGTAGATGAAATCTTCGGGCAACCACTTGATGGGTATGAGCATAGCGAACAGAAGTACGATCAGCGCAGCGAAGAAAAGGATGGCTGCATGCGCGGGCAAAAAACGAACAGCTTTCTTTCTCCTCATTAGACTGAAGCCCCACCAAACAGTCGACAAACCAACTACGAGCATCACGGACAAACCAATATAGCCCCATCCTTCGAAAGGTTGACCTTCCCTGATCGGAAACAGTAACTCAAGAATTCCCTTGAAAGGCGAAAAGTAAGGTACAAATACAGTCTCCGGAAGGGCAAAATTCTCATACAGACCTTGAGGCTTTTCCGTCCTTTCCGGATGTAGATCGGTAAATAAGAGAAATGTCCTGAAGAAAACAGCCGATAATCCGACAATCATCAGAGAATAAAGCCCTTTCAGC
>JBKCAB010000721.1:0-2843 GCA_046307935.1 Bacteroidota bacterium
GTTGATATCTGCTTCAAGTTCAGAATTCTTATCGGCCGAAAGACTTTCGATCTTAGCCAGAAGGTCGCCGAAACCATTCTTTACATCTACACCAAGCTCGTTGAGCGTTGCAGCATGTTTTTCAAAAACAGGTTTGAAGAAAGCACGGACAGCATGTGCAAAGATGATCGGGTCAGAAACCTTCATCATTGTAGCTTTCATGTGCAGGGAGAAGAGAATATCTTTTGCCTTGGCATCCGCAACCTGCGATTCCAGGAAGGAAACCAGCTTCTTTTTACTCATGAATGTTCCATCGATCACTTCACCGGCCTTTAAAGGAGAATCAGCCTTCAGGGTTTTCGTGCTACCGTTTCTGTCAGTGAACTCAATTCTGAAAGTACCGGCTTCGTTCACAGTGACAGACTTCTCATTGTGGAAGAAATCTCCATCAGACATGCACGACACGTGAGATTTGGAATCAGCGGACCATTTTCCCATGGAATGTGGATGCTTTCTTGCATAGTTCTTCACGGAAAGAGGAGCCCTTCGATCGGAGTTTCCTTCTCGGAGTACAGGGTTTACAGCACTTCCCTTGATCTTATCATATTTTCCCTTGATCGCTTTCTCCTGGTCATTTGCAGGGTCTTCCGGATAGTCAGGCAGTGCATATCCCTGCGACTGAAGCTCCTTGATCGCTGCCTTTAATTGTGGCACCGACGCACTGATGTTAGGTAGCTTGATGATGTTTGCTTCCGGACGGGTACAAAGCTGTCCGAGCTCCTGAAGATCATTGCTGATTCGCTGCTCAGCAGTCAGAAACTCCGGAAAAACTGCCAGAATACGCCCGGCAAGCGAAATGTTCCTTGTTTCGACAGTGATCCCTGCTGTTTCCGTAAATGCTTTTACAATAGGCAGGAAAGAATAAGTTGCCAGCATAGGCGCCTCATCCGTCAGCGTGTAGATGATCTTGGAATTCGATGAGCTCATGATTGCTTATTTATATCTTAAACTGATTTTATGGAAACAAATCTACCCATTTTCACGCTATCAAAAATGGCTATAGACTTGAAATAAAAGGTGAATTTCTCAACAAAGTCTCATAACCTGTGGGTGTAATTATCCTTGATGATAAAATGGATCATTTTTTCGAAAGCCCTTGCCCTGTGGCTCATGGTATTCTTTTCTTCCAGCGGCATTTCAGCAAAGGTTCTTCCGTGATGTTCCGGCTCGAAGATGGGATCGTATCCGAAGCCCTGGGCACCTCTTTTTTCATAGGTGATACTTCCTCCCACAGTTCCGTCGAAAATATGCTCCTCCCCAGGCAGGATAAGCGCCAGAGCGGTCTTGAACCGGGCTGTTCGGTCACTCGTTGCACCCATTTTCTCCAGGACTTTGTCCATGTTGGCTCCTGGATCCTTTTCCGGACCGGCATATCGGGCAGAATAGACGCCGGGTTCTCCATTCAGCGCATCGATCTCCAGGCCGGTATCATCCGCAAAGCAGCTCATCCCATAACGCTCCCAGATATACCTTGCCTTGAGCAAGGCATTCGCTTCCAGTGTGGAGCCGGTTTCCGGGATATCTTCGTCACACCCGATGTCATCGAGTGAAAGGATCAGCACTCCGTGTGGCATGATCGCCTGGATCTCTCGGGCTTTGTTGGTGTTGTGTGTCGCAAAAACCAGTCGAAGGTCCATAGTTAAAAGTTATTGTTTGTTAATGACTTACGGGTTAAACAATTCAAGGTATTTCCCTTTAATGGCATCAACGGAGTAGCGCTCTTCAACCGTCTTCCTGCCTGCTTGTCCGAGTTTCGTCCTGAGCCCGGGATCCTCCAGCAGCTGTTTCAAAGCAGTCTTCCATTCTTCTGTCGATGCAGCAAGGTAACCATTGACACCATGCTCCAGAATAGTTATGTTGACACCTATGGGTGACATGACCGTTGCCATTCCGAGCGACATGTACTGAAGGCCTTTAAAACCACATTTACCCTCAGACCAGATATCCTGTTCGAGCGGCATGACACCGATCTGTATCCTTGCTAGGTCCTCGATTTCCGTTTCTTTTTTCCATCTTCGGAATTCCAGGGAAGCCAGTGTAAAGTCCGGTTCTTCGTTGGAGATCACCAGGAAGCGGAAGGAATGGTCTTTTTCCAGATCGCGAAGCACCGGGACAAGGAATTCAAGGTAGCGCATGGTGGTATGGGTGCCTGTCCAGCCGATCGTTACCGGTTCTTCTGAGTGATCACACTGCACATTGTGATATCCGACGGTGTCGATGGTGGTGGGTATGATTTCTACCCTGGAATTATATTTTCCGGCATGATCGGCCAGGTAAGCGTTTCCGGCTGAGATCCTGTATGCCCATTTCATGCAGTAATTGACTTTCCAGTAAGCCTTGATCCAATGGAACCGGGCATTGGTCTCACTGTAATTTGGCAGCCAGATGGCGTCATCAAAATCGTAGATGTACTTTCTGCGCAGGACCTTGGCAATTATCCATTCAAACACCGGCGGACCTGCGTGAGCTACCTCTCGGTGAATGAATATATGATCGGCCTCGCGCAACCTGAAAAGCAGTCCGAAACGCTTGATGAAGCTACGGGATACTCCCCTGGCTTTTTTCAGGAAATTACCTTCTGTATAGAGTGTCTGCCAGGTGTTGTAGTCGTAAAACGGATGCACTTCAACCCGGAAACCCTGTTCTTCCAGAAAGGGGATGTACTGCTCGAAGCGGAAACGCTGCGAAGGTGCTTCTCCGTGAGGGTAGGGAACCAGAAAGAAGATCGTTTTCGGCATCCGCACGAAGTTAATAAAAAGACGCAACGTGGGTTTAGTTCTGTGCTTCGGTCAGGCGGCTATAGA
>JBKCAB010000722.1:0-4730 GCA_046307935.1 Bacteroidota bacterium
GATAATGTTTCGGAAAAATCGGAGCTCCCCTTGAAAAGTATGACCAGCAGCAAACATCCGGCAATACTCCAGTTGATCCATTCACCGGTAGCAACCACACTGAATCCATAGAAGATGATCCAGATGCTTTGCTCCATGGCGTAATTCGGGTGACGAACGATCGACCACAAGCCTGTGCGCACAAACCCATGAGCGTATGGGCCTAAGTCTTCACCTGCCTGCATCCGTCGGTGCTTTTCAGTTTGGAAATCATACTGCTGCTGATCGGCTATGAATTCAATGATCACAGCAACAACAAACAGAACCGCCAGTACCCAGTCAGCGATGGTCAGCTCTCTGCTTGCATTATTTCCAATCGCAGTGAGAACCGGTAGCGTGAAAAGAAAGATCAGTACATTCTGATATGCGGAAATAAAAAAAAGATTGAAAAGCATCCAGATGAACTTATTGTTGAATCCTGGTCGTTTTCGTAGTTCTTCCCAACGGTAATCCTCTTCTCCGGACCAAAACTTCAAACGGTAGGCGCCCCTTCTTCCAAAATTGTAGGTCAGACGCACACCCCAAATGGTTACAAGTATGGACATCAGGACCATTCGTGGTTCCATTTCACCCGCATTAGTTATGTACCAGACGTAAACGATCGGGATCACGCTCCACAATTTATCAACCTGTGAATTGTTGCGCGACAATTCTCCCACAACAAAACAATATGCGATTACTCCGGCAACGATGTAGGACACATCCCAAAGAATCTCGTTTTGAAGTGCGTTCAAGGGTGTCCCAATATAAAAGCTCACGATCGGCACTACGATCACCGTGAAGATCAATAATAAAATGGTCAGAAGCATCGTATCAGTTTTTCATCTTGAACGAAAAAATTCTCGAAAAGTTCACTTAACATTATTTCACTTGTCAAAGAAAAATGTGAGCAGAGCAAGCTGAACCCTATAGTAATGAGAGGATGTACTTTCCATGATTTTGGATCTTTAACCTTCCGGTTCCACCAGCCAATATCGGCACAAAGCAGAACGACCCTATGCTGACTTCTCTCCGGTAAAAAATCCCTTTTTGTTCCCTATCTTTGCACCTCAATTGAATAAAAATGAGTGTTTTTGAACTTTCCGAGCAGGAGCTCCAGCGCAGGGAGACCCTGAACAAGATCCGGGAGTATGGAATCGATCCTTATCCGGCTGCATTGTATCCCGTAACTGATTACACGGTAGATATCAAAGCGAATTTTGAGGAAGGTAAACAGGTGTGTTTGGCCGGACGAATGATGAGCCAGCGTGTCATGGGAAAAGCTTCATTTGCTGAATTACAGGATTCTACAGGACGTTTACAAGTGTATTTCAACCGAGACGAGCTTTGTCCGGGAGAGGATAAATCACTTTACAATGATGTATTCAAGCGCTTTCTAGACCTCGGTGATTTCATCGGCGTAAAGGGTGAGCTGTTCAGAACCCAAGTAGGAGAAATCTCAGTTAATGTGAAGGAATTCACTTTACTGAGCAAGTCACTCAAGCCACTTCCGTTGCCGAAGACGGATGCCGAAGGAAAAGTCCACGATGCGTTTACCGATCCGGAGCAGCGCTATCGACAGCGCTATGCGGATCTTGTGGTGAACCCGCAGGTGAAGGATGTTTTTGTTAAGCGTACAAAGCTGTTTAATGCGATGCGCTCTTTCTTCAATGAAGCTGGTTATATGGAGGTGGAAACTCCGGTTCTTCAGCCAATTCCGGGTGGTGCATCGGCACGACCGTTCATAACACACCACAACGCATTGGATATCCCACTCTACATGCGTATTGCGAACGAGCTCTACCTGAAGCGCCTGATTGTTGGAGGTTTTGATGGAGTGTATGAGTTTTCAAAGAACTTCCGCAACGAGGGGATGGACCGCACACACAATCCGGAGTTCACTGCAATGGAGATCTATGTGGCCTACAAGGATTATAACTGGATGATGGATTTTACAGAGCGTTTGCTTGAGTTCTGTGCAATCACCGTGAACGGAACCACAAAGACAACTTTTGGTGAGCACGAAATAGATTTCAAGGCACCGTATAAGCGGGTGACCATGCGGGATGCAATTCTGGAATTCACAGGATTTGATATTTCCGGTAAAACCGAAGAGGAACTTTTTGAGGCAGCAAAGGGAATGGGACTCGAGGTTGATGCAACGATGGGCAAAGGTAAGTTGATCGATGAGATCTTCGGAGAGAAGTGTGAAGGCAACTACATCCAGCCCACATTCATTACGGATTATCCAAAGGAAATGTCACCGCTATGTAAGACACACCGCAACGATCCCGAGTTGACCGAACGTTTTGAGTTGATGGTTTGCGGAAAAGAGATCGCGAATGCTTACAGCGAGTTGAACGATCCGATCGATCAACGTGAGCGTTTTGAAGAGCAGTTGAAGCTTTCCGAGCGCGGAGATGACGAAGCGATGTTCATCGACCAAGATTTCTTGCGTGCGTTGGAATACGGTATGCCACCAACATCAGGTTTAGGGATCGGCATGGACCGTCTGATCATGTATTTAACGAACAATCCGTCGATCCAGGAGGTGCTGTTCTTCCCGCAGATGCGTCCGGAAGTGAAGTCGCACAAACTTGAGCTGAACGACAACGAGAAGATGATCTTTGAGACGGTACAAAAGGAAGGTTCTATGGATCTGAACGTCTTGAAAGCGAGGGCTGGCTTGAGCGGCAAGCAATGGGACATGAGTATCAAGTCGTTGACCAAGCAGGGATTGCTAAAGGTGACCAAGACGGATGACTCGCTTACTGTTGAACTTATCGATTAAATTGAAATTTCCGATAAAAATACATAAGGGAAGCCCATTGGACTTCCCTTATTCAGTGAACGTGGTAGGTATTTAACTTAGTGATCATCTAGATTTATTTGGTCAGTAAACTTATCTTAACGCTACCAATTCCAGACGAATATTTACTTTTTTCACCATATGTGACTCCATGAATTTGTGAATCGCACATTTGAATTTGTAAACAGTAAAATCTCCACCTAAAGAATACTGCTTCAGTAAGGGCATTTGTCTTGGGATCTGCAATTCTTATTCCTTAACAAACTTCACGGTTTGTCCTTCAGATGTGCGGATAAAATAGATGCCTTGTGTTAGCGAGCTCACATCGATTGTCGTCTCCACATCGCATTCGAACCTTCTTAAAACTGTTCCATTTGCTGAAATGATTTCAGCACTGGTTGTTCCTTCTTTTGAAATGGTTAATAGATTCTGTGCAGGGTTCGGGAATGCCTTTAGTGATGCTAATCCATTCTCTTCTATCTCTAATAATGGATCAGGAGTATTGAAAAGTGCGGAAATGTCACCTCCTGTCAAGGCCCTTCTGAAAACATAGATATCATCAACAAGCCCAGCGAAATATTGCCCACCATTCGAAGATCTGCCTGCCATAAGTTCTCCCGCAGAAGTACCTGATGCATCAAAGGTTGTTAGACCTGAAATATCCCTTGAATTCTCCAGTACACCGTCTAAATATAAATGCAATTGTTCCATTGAGCGGTCAAATACCATCGCGATGTGAGTCCATGTATTACCTGAAATGGTTTGAGTCTGCCACGTCGGGTGTCCAACATCTCCGTTATCATCCCTGTAGTACAACATCAATTCTCCTGTAGTTGTGCCTGTACCATTTGAATCCCAACCAAACATATAGGCTTTATCGCTTCCTTCAAATCCTCTCTTCCCGATCGGAATACCTTGACCTATCTGCCCCATATCTGCGTAGATCCATAAGGCCACAGTAAAACTGCTTGAGCCAAACTGATAATTCGATAGATTGCCGAAATCGATGTAGTCATCTACTCCATCGAAGAACATTGCCTTATTCGCATTTCCGAAGCGGTCATTATCCGAGAAAGCACCATAAACAGCACCTCCTTGAGCTACCTGACCGTTGGTAACATCAGCTGTACCATCATTAAAAGAAAAATAGGCTTCCAGATTACTGGAAATGTCTTGTGCGTAGGTTTGCTGTAAAGCAACAATAGCCAGTGCGAGTAGTGTTCTTTTCATATTTTTCAGTTTTAATTTATATTTCGAATATATGAAGTAGTCTCAGCTCACTGCACGCACACTTTGTGAACGGCTCTTGTGAGTTTGTGAACAGCAAAATCCCCCTCCGAAGACGTTGCTCTCGAAGGGGGATCTAATCTATGAAGAAACTCTTTCTTACTCTTTGATGAACATCACTGTTTGACCTTCTGACGTGCGCAGAAAATAAACACCTGTCGCAAATTGCGTTGCGTCAAGAACAGTTTTTCCTTCCAATTTCAATGTGGCAATGACTGTTCCGTTGGCAGCACTGACCACCGCATTTGTTGGTTGTAAAACTGTGATCATTAGCAGTCCACTTGTCGGGTTCGGCTGGATCGTCAACAGGTCCAATTTATCCTCATCCAATCCAACAGAACTAATCTGAACACAAGAGCTAATTACAAAGCAACCATTCAATTCGATTTCAACCGCATAACTTCCATTCGCTGTCGGCGTGAATGATTGTCCGTTTGCACCTGCGATTGGTTGGTTACCGTTGTTACAATCTACCCACGAATAATTCGCTCCTGACTGAGTAGCTGTTAAGGCAATTCCTGATTGCGTTACATTGGCATTCACAACTGTTACCGTCACTGCAACCCCCAGGCGGTTAATGCTCTCACAACCATTTACGGTTTGCGAGGCGTAATAG
>JBKCAB010000723.1:0-1212 GCA_046307935.1 Bacteroidota bacterium
TTGCGTTTTTGACGATTTCACGCTGATTGGCAACAATACCAACGCTCCAGCCATCAATTCGTGCATAGGCACAAATGATCGTCTTTCCATAGTTCGATTTATATTCCGTGAATTCGGAGTCATCGACCAGACATTTGATCAATTCTCTTGTATCATAGGGCTTAGAGCGATCCGCCGGGAGTATCCCGTAGACGTTCTTGATATTCACTTTCGGTTCAGCCGATTCTTTTCTATCAAATCCGGCCTCATCGTATTTGCCAATCTTATCCATCAACTGTCGGATAGTCTTGAGACACTCGTCGTCATTTTCTACATTGTAATCACAAACTCCTGAGATCTCTGTGTGCGTAACCGCTCCACCGAGTGTCTCATTGTCAATAGTTTCGCCGATTGCCGCTTTTACCAAATAGCTTCCGGCGAGGAAAATGGTTCCGGTCTTATTAACGATCAGTGACTCGTCGGACATGATTGGAAGGTAAGCACCCCCGGCCACACAGCTACCCATTACGGCAGCAATCTGGACAATTCCCATGGAGCTCATGATGGCATTATTTCGGAAGATCCTTCCAAAATGTTCTTTATCAGGGAAGATCTCATCCTGCATGGGGAGGTAAACTCCTGCTGAGTCAACAAGGTAGATGATCGGCAGGCGGTTTTCCATAGCGATCTCCTGGGCCCTCAGGTTCTTCTTTCCGGTGATCGGGAACCACGCGCCGGCTTTCACTGTAGCATCATTTGCTACGACTATACACTGCTTGCCTGCTACGTATCCAATAACCACTACAACACCACCTGCAGGACAGCCTCCATGTTCTTTGTACATGCCATACCCGGCAATGGCACCGACCTCAAAACGCGGAGTTTTAGGATCAAGCAGCATGTCAATGCGCTCGCGTGCAGTCATTTTACCTTGCTCATGCAGTTTGTCTATTCGCTTTTTTCCACCGCCTTCTGCGATCTTCGCAAGCTCTCTTTCAAGTGCGGAGATCTTCAGACGCATCTGGTCTTCATTGTAATTGAACTCAAGTTCTTTTTTTGAAACTGCCATTGAAAATGTGTTGTACTGCCCAACAAATATACGAAAGCAGAGAGAAAAGTGCGTTACACGAGGCAGACGATCGTAAGAATGGAAGGAAAAATAAATCCACTCAACAGTTTTATTTGATTTCGGTACAAGAGCACTTTCTTCTCATTCTCCAATTTCTTGAGCAG
>JBKCAB010000724.1:0-3390 GCA_046307935.1 Bacteroidota bacterium
GGAGATGACCGCTGTCAGTAAAGACAGTAATTATTCGGAAGTACTCACGCTCATTCTTGAGGCCGGTTACTCGCGCATTCCGGTGTATGACGATCACACGGACAATGTGACCTCAATTCTCTACATCAAGGATCTGCTTCCCCATCTGGACCAACCATCTGATTTTGCATGGCTTGAGCTAACCAGAAAACCATATTTCATCCCGGAAAACAAGAAGATCGATGATCTGCTCCGCGAATTTCAACATTTGAAGATGCACATGGCAGTGGTGGTTGACGAGTATGGCGGTGCAAGTGGTATTGTAACACTTGAGGATGTTCTCGAAGAAATAGTCGGTGACATTACCGATGAATTTGATGACGATGAGATCATTTATTCGCGGATAGACGAAAAAACCTTCATTTTTGAAGGACGAACCGCCTTGGTCGATTTCTATAAGGTTACTGAGATCGATGAAAAGGAATTCGAGGCTACAAAAGGAGATTCAGAGACACTTGGCGGTTTTATCATTGAACATGCTGGCAGAATCCTGAAAAATAACGAGTTTATTGTTTGCAACGATGTAAAGATGATCGTCGAATCTTCGGATAAAAGAAGGATAAAAATGATAAAAGTAATTTTACCCAACCCAAAATGAGACGATCAATAGTCAATCTATTAGTAATTACTCTGATACTTATGGGCTGTGGAGATGACATCACAGTTCCAAAGCCTCCTACTTACCTCAGAATGGACCTTCCCGATCATGATTATGAGCGAAAAATAACCCCTTGCGGATTTTCAATGGAACTGCCCTCCTTCTTCAGCATCAATGATATCGCCGGAAATACTAACAATGGCCCCTGCAATTTGGAAGTAGATATGGGACCTTTAAACGGTACACTCTACATGTTCTATTACCCGCTGAAATCAGACGACACCTTATCGCGCTTTATCAATTTCTCCAATGACAAGGTCGATGACCATAAATTAAAGGCCTCAGCTATAAACGATAAGCGTATTATACGAAAAGACAAGAAAGTATTCGGCACATTTTTCGAACTGCAAGGTGACGTAGCTACCAATTATCAGTTCTATCTCACCGACTCATCACAACACTTCATTCGTGCAGAGGTTCTACTGAACTGCAGACCCAACTATGATTCACTAAAGCCTGTACTTGATTATTTAAAAATCGACCTGGAAAAGATCGTTCAAACCCTGGAGTGGAAATGAATCAAGCTTACCTCTCTCTGGGATCTAATCTTGGGGAACGGTTGATACATCTTCAAACAAGTATCAATACGCTTTCTGAATACGGTAAGATCGTGAAGTGTTCATCCGTTTATGAAACAGCACCTTGGGGTTTTGAAAGCAATTCTCCATTCCTGAATATCTGTCTGCTGTATGAAACTTCGCTTTCCTCATTACAGCTGCTTGAAAGGATCAAAGCGTTAGAAATTGCTCAGGGACGTGTGCGCGACGGAGAAACCTATTCCTCAAGAACCATCGATATAGACATTATTCTTTTCAATGACCTTATCATTCAAAACGAGGAACTGAGCATTCCGCATCTCCATTACCGGAAAAGAGCTTTTGTACTGATTCCATTACACGAGATTGCCCCGGAACTTCAGGATCCAAGAGACGGCGTAAGTATCAAAGATCTGCTTGTTCACTCGGCTGATGAATGCTCGGTTGCCAAAATAACCGGAAGTTTAAATTATTGAGAATTCGCCACTTTTTCCTATGTTTTGTTTTAAGAGAAAAATTAAATCACTAATATTGTCGGAAATTTGGTAAGTATTATAAACTACGAATATGAAAAGACAAAGTATCAAAGGGTTAGCATTTATCGCTGTAACAGGTTTATTGGTTTCCAGCTGTGACCTTCTGAAGGATCTGGAATACAAAGTTACCCCCAATCCGCTTGAGATGCACGGGGATTCAGTGCGTGTAAAGGTGGATGTAACTTTTCCTGAAAAAGGAATCAAGAAAAAGGCGAAGGCTGAGATCACACCAATGCTCGGAAGCACGGCTTTGAAGACTGTGACTGTATTAGGTGAAAAAGCTACCGGAAACGGAACAACAATCCAGTACAAGCCCGGAGGAAAAATGTCTTACCAGGATGTGGTAGTTTACAAGTCGGAATTCGAAACTGCAGACCTTACTGTTACCGGGAAGGTGTACAAGGGAGACAAAGAGAAAGAGGGTCAGTTTACAGAAACAAAGATCGCTGACGCTACGATCATCACTCCACTTTGGGTGAACAAGGACTTCCGCGTGATTCTGGCAAAAGATGAATTCCGCCGCGTGACTGAAGAGACTAACCTTGCTCAGGTGAAATACGAAAAAGGAAAAGCAGCTGTGCTACCTGCAGTATTGAAAGATGCGGATATCACTGCCCTTCAAAACTGGTTGGCTGCTGCTCAGGCAAATCCAAGAATTAATATTAAATCTATCAATGTAGTTGGATATGCTTCGCCAGAAGGGGAAGAGGACAAGAACAACTCGCTTTCGAACGAGCGTTCTGAAGCTGGGAAGAAAGTTGCCATGGATCTGTCTAAGAAAGCAAAGAATGACAAAGGACAGACTGAAATCTACACACTTGCCGGACGAGGGGAAGATTTTCCAGGTTTCAAGCGTGAAATGGAGAAGTCGACAATGAATGCTGATGAGCGAAATATGGTAATCCTCGTGCTTGAAATGAATACCTTTACTAAGAATAGTGAGGAAGTAATGAAGAATATGGGTAAAACTTTCACATACCTTGACAAGAACATATTCCCGCTGCTTCGTCGTTCAGAGATTATTGTTACCTATGACCTCACCGGATACTCCGATGAAGAGCTTAAAACAATAGCCGCATCTACTCCAGATTCACTGAATCTTGAAGAACTCCTTTTCACAGCCACGCTCGTTGACGACCTGAACAAAAAACTGGCGATCTACCAAATTGCTGCGAAGAACTATCCTTCTGACTACAGAACACATAACAATGTGGGTGCTGTTCTTTACATGCAAAACAAAATGAGTGAAGCGAAAGCAGCTTTTGAAAAAGCAAATTCTGCGAAAGACAACCCGATCTCTAAGAACAACCTTGCTGCCATCGCAGGTGCTTCAGGAGATCGTGCAAAGGCAAAACAGTTGCTTGGACAAGCGAAGGGCGCAGGTGCTGAAGTGAACTACAACATGGGTATCCTGAATATACAGGATGGTAATTACAAGGATGCGGTTTCAAACTTCGGTTCTGAAGCTTCATTCAACAAGGCACTTGCAGAGCTTTTGAACGGTTCAACTGCAAACTGTACAAAAACAGTTGACGGATCGAAAGACAAAGAAACTGCACAGGGTTATTACCTTAAGGCTGTTGCCGCTGCCCGTGAGAATAAAGCAGATGTTGCTGTAAAC
>JBKCAB010000725.1:0-7467 GCA_046307935.1 Bacteroidota bacterium
CTCCTTTTTTTTGTACTCACATTTTCAGAATGCTTAATAATGTTTATATTTGTAAACTTTATTTCGTTTATAAATGTTAATCAAGGAGAGAATCGAGGTCATACTGAAAATGCACAAGCTTACACCTTCTGCTTTTGCTGACGTGATAGGTGTTCAACGATCCAATGTGAGTCATGTATTATCCAGCAGAAGCAAACCCGGGCTTGATTTCCTTGAAAAGATCCTGATCAGCTTTCCGAGGGTAAATGCACATTGGCTTATAACCGGTAAAGTAATGGAACAAGGCAAGATCCATGAATTAGAGAACATACAAGGATCGCCATTTTCAATAGAAAAGGTTAAAGCAGATCGACATACGGAGCGAATCGTGATCTTCTACAGCGACGGAACTTGTAAGGAGTACATCCCTAGTGCTCAATAACCCCTGAACCGATTAGTTCATCGCCAACATACCATGCGGCAAATTGCCCCGGAGTTATTCCCTTTTGCTTCTGATCAAACAAGATGTATAACTTGTTTTGGCGACAGATGAGCAAAGCTCCTTGAAGCGGTTGGCGGTAGCGGATCCTTACATTGCATTTTAGTTCATCTTCTGAACTGATCTTGTAATTGAGGTTGATCCAATTAACAGTTTGGTCTTCAATGCTTAAAGCATATCTGTTTAGCCCAGGATGATCCTCTGACTGACCTGTAAAAATGAGGTTTTCTCTGGTGTCTATTCCAATGACAAAAGAGGGAAGGGGTCGCCCCCCGATGTGCAGCCCCTTTCGCTGTCCGATTGTGTAAAAATGAGCCCCCAAGTGTGATGCCACAATTTGCCCCATTTCTTTTGTGTATTCAAAAGGCTTCGTTAAACGTTCAACATTCTCGGGAAGCGGTAAAATTCCCGCGTAAACAGTAAATTGTTCAAGATTTGAAGGAACCTCTATCACGTCTCCTGTCTTTGGCTGTAGTTGCTGTTGAAGAAAAGTTGGTAGACTGATCTTACCAACGAAACAAAGTCCTTGCGAATCTTTTTTATCGGCAGTAACCAGACCGATTCCCCTTGCGATCTCACGAACCTCTGATTTCAGAAGCTCACCTATGGGGAAAAGTGCTTTGGAAAGCTGCTCTTGATTCAGCTGACAGAGAAAATAGCTCTGGTCCTTAGACGGATCCTTTCCTGCCAACAATCCAACTGTTCCGTCTTCATGATCAATCCTTCTGCAATAATGTCCTGTAGCAACGTAATCAGCTCCGAGATCCATAGCGGCTTTCAAGAAAACATCGAATTTTATCTCTCGGTTGCAGAGTACATCCGGGTTTGGGGTTCTACCAGATTCATATTCTTTGAACATGTAATCAACGATTCGTTCCTTGTACGGTTCACTTAGATCAATGACCTGGAATGGAATTCCGAGTTGCTGCGCAATCAATAAAGCATCGTTGGAATCATCAATCCAAGGACAATCATCGGAAAGCGTTACTGACTCATCGTGCCAATTCCGCATGAACATGCCGATCACCTCGTATCCTTGTTGGATCAACAAGTGCGCTGCAACACTCGAATCCACGCCACCTGACAAGCCCACTACAACACGTTTCATATTGCAAAAATAAACAATTCATGCGGGAAGAATTTACGTCCTAAACGATTAACATTTGTTATTTACATTTGTTAATATAGAGCATTCATGAATACTATTAACGTTTAATAACATCCGCAAAAGGAAGTTCTGGAATCTTTTTTGTTAATTTGATCACATGCGCTTTTTCGCACTGGTTTTCATTTTGATCCTTTCTCGGGCTCTATCCGCCCAAAGTTGTGAAAAGGTCCTCGTCACGGGTAAAGTGATCGATACTTTGCGTCCGCAGAATTTTTACAACCTGATGATCGTTAATCGTTCCAACGGTAGAGGTGTTTTTGGGCAGCCCAACGGAACATTTTCGGTGTACGTATCCAATGGTGATACATTGATCATTTCTGTCAAGGAGTACACTCCGGTAAGACTCGTAGTGCAGGCAGATTCGAACTGTCAGTTTTTAAAAAGGATCTTCATAGAAGGAAGACCTCAGGAAATTCAAGAAATTACAGTAACACCGTTGAAATCATTGGAGCAAATAAAGGAAGAACGCGAGGCACTGGCAATGAGAGAGACCAGAATGGTCACGGGAATCGAGATGCTTGAAAGTCCGATAACTGCGCTTTATCAGGCGTTTTCAAAAGTGGAGCGAAATAAAAGATGGATCGCTGAGCAAGAATACAAGGATAATCAACGCAAGGTTGTCAGGGAATTGTTGCGCGTCTACGTGGCTTTTGAGATCATAGAACTGTCTGAAGAAGAATTTGATGCGTTTGTGGATTTTCTGAATATCAATGAAGATTTCCTGAAAACAGCCACGGAAATGGAGTTGATCACATTTATCAAGGATAAATTCGAGCATTTCAATATTGTCAATAAGTTGAGAATGGACAAGGCACCAGAATGGCGTAAATGGCTGAGGACCGATTACAACAGAGCTGTTCAGGAGCTTATGGAATTTAATCTATCCAACAAGATCATCGACCTTCCAGAATCAGAGCACGATCGTTTTATCGTTTTTCTGGGATTGAACAGGGAGCTTTTAATGGAATTTACAGATGAAGAGCTCATGAGCCTGATCCGTATCAAGTACAATGCCTACCTCGCTTTTTACAAGATCGATATTCGTCTGCTGAATGCCAACTTCAATATTGAGGAAGCTGATAACGAGGACTGGAGGTGGATCCTAGAGCGTCGAAAGGATAAAAAAGCGGCCACTATAGCGCTATTGGATCTGTACAATGAACGCAGAGTGATCCAATTGAGCAAAGAGGAGTATGAGAAATTCATCATTTTCATGAATCTCAAGGAGTCATTCATGAAATCAGCGAAAAATGAGCAGTTGATCACATTCGTTCGTGCAAAGTTTTATGATTACCTTGAATTCTACCGCAATTAAGTAACCCACATAAGGAAATTTTTCCTCTTTTCCCTCTTTTACCTTTGTCTGATGTATCCACGCTGACCCTCCGGAATGTTGAAGATCCATGTATAATTACCAATAAAGTGTGAGTTGAAAAACCCGAGCTTTTTGTGCATGTTATATGGAAAGTAGACCCTATACCTTTCGTTGAGGCCTCTTGCACAAACTTGAGGAGCAATTCCATCTTGAATACATGGGGCGTCCTTAGATTTCTTGTTTAGCCTACTACCGTATTGCCAAACTTCTGACCATTCTTCCTGCCTTAAACGTCCCATTCCGGCGTTCTCCGGGGCGATAATGTAAAAACCTCCGAACTTTATTTTTCCCCTTAATTCTTCAATCATCCCCAGGGCATAAGCATAGCCCATACTATGAGCTACTATATATATGGTATCATTGTTGGATCGGTTAGGTATTTCGTTGAACATCATAAGGAGGTTCTTTGCAGCGATCTTTCCATTATTCAATCTCTCCCGAAATCCCTTTCTGTTCGGATCTTGCGACAGCATTGAGTAGGTTTCTTTCTTTTTTTTACCTACGATCCCTGTTGAGATGACATTCGTATGGTAACACTTATGTTTACGCAGATTTCTGCACCGCTTCGGATAGATTGTTGCAAGCTTGGTAAAATTGTAGAGATTTCTGTGATTTGATGTTGAAACTGAAAAGTGTCCATCGGCATAATAGGTTTCTGCCGGGTTCAGCTTATCGATAAAACGCTTGTTAATTTTATCCCATCTTTCCCAGTATTTGTAATGGTCCGTAGTGTAGATCATGTTAAGGGAGTTTGGGAATTCGAAACCGTTTTTAATTATGTCAGCGTAATTATCTTCATAATTATGTCCTTCAGTGGTTGGCCGGTAGCCATTTACAAGGAGTAAAATTCGTTTTGCCGCGTCTGTTATCGTCAGTTTCTTTGTGATGTCAACCCCCACGTGATTGTAAACCATCTCTTTTTCAAGTTCATCATCTTCATTAATGAATCTGAAAACCATATAATGACTGGAAGCTTTTTCGTTGTAACTACGCGTTTTTATTACCAGTCTGTCTGAGTCCCGACGAAATATACATTTCGAGAATTGATCCCGTGCGTCCATGTAAACATCAAAGTACAGCACCTTATCTCTTTTCTTAACATACCATTTTCCATCTCTTTTCAGCAGTACTTCTGTCCGTGGTGTCTGTACTTTATGATAGCTGAGACTTGGGTTGTTGAGAATACGATTCTTGACTTGTTCCATTGAAAGACCTGTGAAAGCCGGTATGAACCCCGAGATGATCTCATGTTTCTTGAGAAAAAAGCCTACCGTGATGTATGCGAGTATTCCTATTGACAACATTGACACATTTATCGTCCATGCTCTAAACTTTCGTTTTAAAAATTTAGGTTTTATCTCGGCGCGTTTTCGTTTGACAATATGTATGATACGAATGAATAACCAAATAAGAAAAGTTAGCCCAATTATGATCATGTGCCACAAACAGATCCGTATACCGGACCATTGAAAGATCACTTCGAACAACTCGTCATTGAGATTTAAGTGAAATGACAGGTAGTTCTTTTTGAATGGCCTCTGAATCGATGTTAATGGTGACCCTGAGGCAAAGTGGATAAAACCTTCCTTATCCTCTTCCCAGAAATAATAGGCTACCTGTCCATTGTTCGTTCTAACATCTTCATCACCATCGAAGAAGTTGTAGCTGCGGCTGGGATTTTTGAGTTTGTCCCACTGAAACTTCATGAGTTCAGATCCACCGTTTTGGTCCATCAAGTTGAGTGTTCCTCCTTTCGGGAGATCTGTAGCCAACCAAAAGTGCTCCAAAATCCCGATACCATGACCCAATTCACGGGCTATGGAATGGAACATGTCAGGCTCTAGCTGTTGCTTAATGAAACCAAAGGCATGATCCCGAACCATATAGCCATCCAGCTCAGGATCAACGAAACCGGGCACTATGAAGAGGTAATAACAATCCTTCGGATGTTTTGGATGGAGATCAAAATAGCGGTCTCTGAATTGCCTCATCTGTGCAGTGTACCGATCATTCAGGGCGCTGGGATTCTTAAGCAGGCCTCCATTGTCGAAAATGGTGTCCGAATAATTGCTCACATCCGCGACGCTGATCTCGATGTTGGCTTGTTTGTAAATCTCATTCAGGAACTCCTCCAGGTATTCTGTATCGAATTCACCCTGAACCATCTTGACGATCCTGATTTTCTCGACTGACTTTCGGTAAACCCTCACATTTAGCTTGCCCAATAATGTCTTTTTATAACGAATGAACAGGCTGTAATTTTTGATGCCGGGTGGAAGCTGGAAATCGAATACCGAATCATTTATGCTCTTAAATGAAAGCAGTTCTGGACTGTCATCGATACGGAATTCAAGTTTTGACAAGTCCTTTTTTCTCTTTGATCTGATTACCAGCCTAACCGGTTCGGATGACTTATAGCCAACTGACTTAAAAGGAGCATAATAAAAACCGTTGATCCCGATTTTAACCTTTTCGTAATACTTTATGGGTTTGCCGATACCGGGAATGTCTAGTCCGAACTTCTGGTCCGGATGGGGGATGAACGTGATTTCCGGTGAATTAGCGTGAGCTGATGCCTGAGAAACAGAATGAAGAGGCGATAAACAAAAGAGAATAAGTACAGCAAAAAAGCGCATGCACAAAGTTAAGACACACCCATACTAAATTAAACGACCTGAAAGAAAAAAAGAAAGAAAGGCTATTGCTTGTTCAACTCATCTACTCTTTTCTGTCGCTGCATTGGATTCTCGTTTGATGAGCGTTGTTTAAATAGCTCATAACGCGTCGGCTGAACTTGTCGTGGCCAACTGTTATTGTCCAGATCAGTATCGGCTGTTTCAAGGAACGGGTCAACCCTGAAAGATCGCACCTCTTTATCAAAGATCAACACTCGCGACACTTTATCTTCATACATCCTCCAAATCTCAGCTGGAATCCTGATTACTTGTTTTGAGTCATCCACAAAGGTTGCTTCAATGATAACCGGCATAACCAGTCCGCCAACATTCGTAAAGGTCAGTTCATAGAATTGCTTTTCCGAATTCAACATTTTCTTATCCTCGTCTGATAGCTTAGCTAGAAACTCGTCATATTCTTTTTTATCAAGTGCATCGACAAGATAAATGTTGCGTTTCGCATAGAAATCGTCGATCGCTGGATCGGCCTCATTAAACGTTTGTGGAATCGCATCTTTGTTTCGGAGCTCACCAATTCCTTTCTGACGGTTCTCATCCTTTTCTTGGCGGAAGGCTTTTTCGATCTCAGGATTCATAGTATTTAACTGGAACCATTTCACATTCTCCAAAGCGATATCAACATTGTCGGTTCCGTAGAACCATCCTCTCCAGAACCAATCGAGATCCACGGCGGAAGCGTCTTCCATTGTTCGGAAAAAATCAGCGGGAGTAGGGTGACGGAAGGCCCATCTTTCGCAGTAAAGCTTAAACGCATGGTCAAAAAGCTCCCGTCCCATGATCGTTTCGCGAAGGATGTTCAACGCAGTTGCCGGCTTCCCGTAGGCATTATTTCCAAACTGGAAGATCGACTCTGAATTGGTCATGATCGGAGAGAGGAACTTCTTGTCACCTTTCATATAGTCGACGATCATGTGCGCCGGTCCTCTTCTCGACGGATAGTCACGTTCCCATTCCTGCTCTGTAAGGTATTGAACGAACGTGTTAAGTCCTTCATCCATCCATGACCACTGTCGCTCATCTGAATTGATAATCATAGGAAAGAAATTATGTCCAACTTCGTGAATGATTACTCCCCACATACCGTACTTGGTTTCCTCCGAATAGGTGCCATCTTCTTCGGGACGACCGCCATTAAAGCAGATCATCGGATATTCCATGCCGATCCACTTCGAGTGCACAGAAATTGCCACCGGGTAAGTGTAATCGGTAGTGAATTTTGAATACGTTTTGACCGTATGAGCTACCAGTTTGGTGGAATATCGCTCCCAAAGCGGATTGCCTTCCTTCGGGTAAAACGACATACAAAGTACATCCTTTCCTGCAATGGGCTGGTTCATGGCATCCCAAATGAACTTTCTGGAGGAGGCAAAAGCAAAATCACGGACATTTAACGCTTTGAAAACCCAAGTTTTAGTGCCTTTCTCTTTCATTTTCTCTTTCTCCTGCGCTTCAGCTTGGGTGACGATCATAACGGGTTCATTTGCGGATCTTGCTTTTTCCATTCGTTTACGTTGTTCCTGGCTAAGAATGGAAGATCCGTTTTGCAGCTCCCCGGTTGCTCCCACGATATGATCAGAAGGCACGGTAATAGATACCTCGTAATCGCCAAATGGCAGCGTAAATTCTCCACGACCCAGAAACTGCTTATTTTGCCAGCCCTCAACATCATTGTACACACACATTCTTGGGAAAAATTGCGCGATCGTGTAGAGGTAGTTACCATCTTTTTCGAAGTATTCATAACCAGATC
>JBKCAB010000726.1:0-10351 GCA_046307935.1 Bacteroidota bacterium
CCACGGTCGTTTTCAAAAATGACTGGCACAAGGGTGGGGTTGGGATTTTTGCCACCCCGCGTATAGAAAAACACATTAAACCAACCATCGTACTCACCGAGTCGTATGGAAAGGCAACAGGTTCGGCGCGAACCGTCAATGATTTTGATATCTACGCGGCATTGTTGCGTTGCGGGCATTTACTTGAACAGTTCGGCGGACATACCCATGCTGCAGGAATGACCCTTCCTTTGGAGAATGTCGAGTTGTTCAAAGATCATTTTGAGGAAGTGGTGCGCGAAATGATGACCCCGGAGCATCGATCACCGGAGCAGCAGGTGGATCTGGGGCTGCGTTTTGATGAGGTCTTCAGTGCAGGAGAGAACAGAATGAAATTGCCACGCTTAAAGCGTATTTTGGAGCAGTTCGAACCGCACGGTCCAGGAAACATGAAACCCGTATTTTTAGCTGAAAATGTTTTCGCAACTGATGTCCGTCTTCTCAAGAGTGAACATTTGAAATTGACAGTCGTTCAACCCGATTCGGATGTTGCATTGGAAGCGATCGGTTTCGGAATGGCAGAGAAACAAGATGAAGTTGCCTCAGGTTTGCCCTTCGATATGCTCTTTACTTTGGAAACGAATCGATGGAACGGACGCGAAATCCTGCAGTTGAACATTAAAGATATACGCGGCTTAGTTTAGGTTAAAATGCATATCTTGCGCTACACAAACGAATGAACTATGAAAAAACATGTTTTAGCATTTATGCTTTTTCTGGGTATTGCAGGAGGATCCTTCGCCCAGATCGATGGTGGTACAATGATGGTTGGAGGTAGCGCCTATTTCAATCAATACAGGAATACCGAGTTGGATACAAAATTCAATTCATTGTCAATCTCGCCACAATTTGGGCTTGCTTTTGCTGACAACTTTATTGCCGGAGCATGGTTTAGCTTCTCCAGCTTCTCCGACATTTCCTCATGGTCGATCGCTCCTTTTGCCCGCTATTATTATAAGAATGCATTCGTTCAGCTCCAATATGGCTATTCGAGAACCGGAGATGTAGGGCAATCTATTTTTGGCACCGACATTGGCTACGCCATTTTCCTTAATGATAATGTAGCGTTGGAGCCAGCGGTATATTACGCGCAGTATTTTAATAATGGTCTTGCCGGTGCTGATTTGGGGATTAAGCTGGGCTTCCAGATCTATCTCAACCGATAAGTAAGGTTCTTCTTACTGAGCGTTATTCGTTTTGAAACCATTTAAGATTTTGAAGTAAGGCAAAATTGTCTGATCACATACCATGTCTTCATTGCTGCGTAAACTTTTTTCTATAGATACTTCTCATACGAGCGATGTATTCGAGAAGCACATGTACATACTGGCATTCAGAATTTCGCTCATTTTTTCTATTTTATTCATTTTGATCTCTGCGCTTTACTCCATGTCGGATAAAGACGCTAAATACTTCACGATCTCCACAGCAGTTGTTAGTGTTGGTTCTTTTGTTTACCTGAAAAGAACGACAGATTTTAAGAAAATTTTCTGGGTATATGCCGTGGCTGGAACTTGCCTGATCTTTGGTGCATTATTCACAATTCATAATGTCCCACACCTAACGGACATAATTTGGATACTAGTGTGTGTCTGGCTCGCTTTTGTTGGTCTTGGAAAAAAAATAGGGATCATCTTTCTGGCTATCTCAAGCTTACTGCTGATTGTGTTCTTCTTGTTTTTCCTAAACATCCATATTTTAAGTTTAGAGCCATTGACGCGTGTCGATTTGGCTGTTCTGATTGTGGAAACTTCCTGCGCTTGTTTTGCATTCGGTTACCTCACTACAGTTTTTGTCAAGATGCAAAAATACCGGGAACAACAAATTGAACAGAAAAGCAACGAAATTCTCGTACTGAATTCAACGATCCATGCCAACGAGCGTATGGTTGGAATAGGCGAGTTTACGATGGGGCTTGCTCATGATCTCAATTCACCATTGTCCTCGGTGAAATTTGGTATTCAAAATATCCGAGAGGGAATGGACCGACTGTTCAAACGCTATTTGTTCAGTACAACAAAGGAAGAGTTCGATCAGTTGATCCTTTTCGCGGAGAAACTGGCAGAAAGACCAACACGGGGTGGTTTACACTCGTTAAAAGAAGAACCATTGATCCGGGAGAAGCTCGCTACAATGGATAAGAATGATCCGCTTTTGTTCATAGATGGGCTCATAAAATCTGGTGTCGACTCCAAAGATGATGAAATATTGGGATGGATAATACACGCCAGGAATCGGGAGGTTTTGGTTGAAATACTCCAGGAACTCGTTATTATTTTTAGGATGATCGATGTCGTGTCACATGCCGGACAACAGTCTGTAGGTGTTATTTCGGGGCTTCGTAATTTTACAAATCAAGCGCGAAAGGATACTCCGGAGCTCATTAATCTTCAGGAGAGCTTGATAATGGTGTTACAGATCCTGGTGTCGCGATTCAAGGATAACATCAATGTGGAGTTGAATATTTCTGAGAACATCCAAGTGCTTGCCTTACCACGTGATCTTTTTCAGGTCTGGTCGAACGTGCTGAAAAACGCAATGGAAGCGATGGAGAATTATGGCGGGGGTAACATTCGGATATCGGCATCTCAAAACGACATTGAGACACAGATTACAATTGAAAACAATGGACCTGAGATAGAACAAAGCATTAAGGATCATATTTTTGAGCGGTTCAGATCATCGAAAGGATCATCAAATTCCGGATTCGGTCTTCATATTGTCAAACAGATACTCGACAGGAACGGCTGGACGGTAGAGGTGAACTCTGACGAGGAGCGCACAGCGTTTGTGTTTACAATTCGAGATATAACGGCCCCATAGTCATCAGCCGGCAGCGAATTGAGCGCATTCCAAAAAAATAAAAACACTCTTCCGCAATGGCTATTTATCCTTCAGAACTTTGATTTCCGTCCTTCGGTTGTTGGCATGCGCCGCCTCCTTATCGGATGTGGAAACCATTCGATTGACTTCTGCATCTGAAACTAACGGTTGTGTTTCACCATACCCTTTGTATTGAAAGCGTTTTGCCTCAATACCCATTGAGACGAGATAATCAACAACCGCTTTGGCTCTGTTTTTTGATAACTCCAGATTGTGTTCGGCCGAACCTTGTGTGTCGGTGTGACCTGAAAGCTCGATCTCCAATTTTGGGTTATCCTGCATTAATTTATATACCCTGTTAAGCTCAGTTTGTGATTCCGCCTTCAGACTGTATTTGTCCAGATCGAAGAAGATATTCCTCAGTACGATCTGTGTCCCAGCCTCAAGTTTTTTAAGATCGATATCGCGAATTACCTCGTAATACCCCTTTACACTGGCAATACCTACGTTTTCCGAATGAAATAGATAACCCGGTGCGGATACGTTGATCCCATAGTTCTTCCCGCCGGGCAGAGGGATCAAATATTTTCCGGAGGCGCTGTTGGAATTGAATTCTCCGACTGTTGCGTTCAGCTCATTATCTGTAATTATGATCCTGGCCTCCAGAGGCGACTTGGTTTTTTCATCGCGTACAACCCCTTTAAGCACGGTAAGATCAGGTTCAGTTTCTTTGTTTTCTTTTCCTTTCGGGATGAATCGAATGAGGTAAAGATCTTTGTCCTGACCATTCCGGCTGGATGCATAGTATCCGCTTTGTCCATCGGCAGTGAGAACAAAGAAAAGATCGTCACCGGCCGTATTGATGGGTTCTCCCATGTTTACCGGTTTAGACCAGGTCTTGCCATTTCTGACCGAGCGAAAAACATCATATCCTCCCTTCGAATCATGTCCCTTCGATGAAAAATAGAGTGTTTTGCCGTCAGGATGAATGAAAACCGACTCTTCGTCTATGTTTGTGTTGATTACCGGACCTAGATTTTCCGGTGCATTCCATGAGCCATCTACGGATTTTGTGCATTTCCAGATATCCCGGCCGCCCAAACCGCCTTTGCGTTCACTAACGTAATAGATGGTGCGCCCATCCGGAGCAATACTGGCAGAAGATTCGTGCGCCTCGGAATTGATGATCGCAGGGAATGGCTCCGGGTTGCTCCAGAGCTCTCCGTTGAGAAAAGATTCATAAATATCACCATTCCCATTTTTGTCGTCCCGATAGATCAATAGTCGCTGCCCGTCATTGGAAACAGCAATGTTCGAATTGAAGCGGTTAGGGTCGTTGATATTCTCAGGCAAAGCGGATGACTCATTCCAATCCTGACTGTCCTCGTTGAAAGTGGAACGATAGATATTTTCACGGGATTCTTCATTCCTTTTCAATTCGCGCTGTGTCAAAGGTCGACGAGACGTGAAGAATAGAGTCTGCCCATCCGCAGTAATTACCGGCGCATAATCGTTGAAAGCACTGTTCACGTTCCTGCTCAGTCGCCGGATCTCGATGCGCAGAGAATCATTCTCAGTAATTATCGTATCATGAATTTGTGCTAAAGCAGTGCCGTAAAGGACACTCATAAGCAACAAAAGGGAAAAGGATTGGAGATTTTTCATGAATAATTAGCAGTTAAACTATTGCTTGAGTGAGTTTTAGAATAACAAAAATCATTGTAAAATTAAACTTTTCTGTATTTTTTCTCCAACAAGCAGAATGATATTTCAAGAACATGTTTTTTATCGAGTGTCCAGATGAGCAGTGCATTTTTTTTGCCGTTAAGATGGAGCTTTTTACAGATCCTTGAGCGGTAATTTTCGATCGACTTCTCGGAAACATAAAGCAGATTAGCGATTTGTTTGCTGGATCTTTTCTGCGCTACAAGCTCGAGTATTTTTAATTCGCTTCGTGTCAGCTTATTCAGCATTTCAGCTATGGAGGCATCCAAATGGGCATTCGGTTCCGGTTTGTTTTGGTGTTCCCGGACACTTTTGGGAAAGTGTGTCTTGCCCTCGATAACTGCATGGACACATTGTATGAGCTCCCGCTCGGATGCGTCTTTGAAGAAATAACCTTTGGCGCCATTTCGGAGTGCTAGTCTTACTATTTCGGCATCCTTCAAGACGGACAAAACAACAACGGGTACAATACTAATCCGCTGACTGAGCTTTTTGCAGACCTCCAAACCATTCTTCCCGACAAGATCAACATCCACAAGAGCAATATCAGGCTCGCGTTCGTTCACTCTCCGGAGCAGCTCATCTCCGTCATCGAACTGTTCGACCATTATGTTCTTTCCCGAAGCTTCGAGCAGGCTTTTCAGTCCAAAACGATAAATAGGTTGACTATCCGCTATGTAAACCAACATCACTTTTTCAGAGATCTAACCAAATTTAGTTGATTTACGGTTCGAAAGTAGCCGACATTCGTATTTTTCTGAAATGTATGAACATGAAAAAGGGTCTGCTTTTTAACAAACAGCCCCTTGAAGTTTATCAATGCATTATCTATTTTCGGAGATCAGGCATTTCTCTGGTGAATGCAGGTATGCCCGTTATGTCCATACCTGTGATCAGCAAATGTATATCATGCGTGCCTTCGTATGTCACTACGGACTCAAGGTTGGCCATGTGACGCATGATCGAGTATTCACTCGTTATTCCCATCCCTCCGTGTATTTGTCTAGCTTCTCTGGCGATGTTCAGCGCGATCTCTACATTATTGCGTTTAGCCATAGAGATCTGAGCGGATGTCGCTCGTCCTTCGTTTCTCAGTTGTCCCAGTCGGAAAGTCAACAATTGAGCTTTGGTGATCTCGGTGATCATTTCAGCCAATTTCTTCTGAATGAGTTGGAAAGCACCGATCGGCACCCCGAATTGTTCACGCTCCTTGGAATAACGCAAGGCTTGGTCATAACAGTCCATAGCTGCGCCAAGAGCCCCCCATGCAATACCGTAACGAGCAGAGTCGAGACAGCTCAGAGGTGCGCCGAGTCCCGATCTTCCAGGAAGAATATTCGCTTTGGGAACTTTTACGTCCACAAAGATCAACTCACCGGTAGCAGAGGCGCGAAGTGAAAGCTTCCCGTGCATTTCAGGCGTTGAAAATCCTTCCATTCCCCGCTCAACGACCAGACCGTGAATTCTACCGTTCTCATCTTTGGCCCAAACCACCGCGATATCAGCAAAAGGTGCATTGGAGATCCACATTTTTGCCCCATTCAGGATCACATGATCTCCGGCGTCCTTAAAATTCGTGGTCATTCCACCGGGATTTGAACCGTGATCGGGTTCTGTTAATCCGAAACAACCCATCATTTCACCGCTGGCAAGCTTTGGTAAGTACTTCTGTTTTTGTTCTTCGTTGCCGTATTTCCAGATAGGGTACATGACAAGGGAAGACTGAACTGATGCCGTAGAACGCAGACCTGAATCACATCTTTCAAGCTCCTGCATGATAAGTCCGTATGCGATCTGGTCGAGTCCAGGACCTCCGTATTCTTCCGGAATGTATGGACCAAAAGCACCAATCTCACCAAGACCGGTCAGAATGTGGTTCGGGAAAGTTGCCTTTTCGTAATGTTCATCGATGATAGGCGAAACCTCTTTTTTGACCCAAGCCCTTGCGGCGTCTCTGACAAGCTTGTGTTCGTCTGTGTAAAGATCATCGAGGTTGTAATAGTCCGGATGTACGTATTGGTCAGTTCTCATGGATGCGAGTTTTTAGAGCAACAAAAGTAAGAATTTTTAAGAGATGCGGTTAAGATGTTAACTTTGTATTCCATGCCCTCAATGCCGGAGTGAATGATCATGCAAGCTTTTTTTGAAACAGGGATCAATAGTATACCCGAATTCCTTGAACCAAGGGAACGAAGCAAGTTCTACCTCATGGGATTCCTCTTGTTTGCATCCTTCGTTCTAATTGCCTTTGCAAAAAAAGAGAATGGTCGTTTCCCTCAAATGCTGATGCAGCTGATCACGCATGGTGGCAACCTTGATCAGCGGCTCAAAGAATCCATTCGGCCAGGCTCGACTGTTTCGATTCTGCTCAACCTCAATTATCTTTTGGTCTTTGCACTTTGCTGCTATCTCAGCCTATCTTTCCTGGGCGCATTTGATGAAAGCATCATGGTACTTCTTTCTGTGGCGCTGCCTATTGTACTCATGGCAATTCAATCCTTACCCGTTTTCCTGGCGAAAGCTGTCACAGGGGTATCCATTCCTGTCAACACAATAATAGCCAATAATTTCATTGGAGGTCAGATCAGCGGCATTGTGATGCTGATCCTGGCTATGATCTGGTCACTCAATCCTGCAGTAGGCGGACCGGCTATTGTGCTGTTCGTCATCTTGATAGGAGCAACACAATTATTGAGACTATTTAAAAATTCATTGGTCCTTTTGGGTGTAGGTGTGAGGTGGTATTACATTCTTTTGTATTTTTGCACTCTTGAAATTCTACCACTATTCGTGGCATATTACTACGTAACGTTGAATTTCTCGATTTGATTTGTGTTGATTTAATTTGTTGAGAATTGGCTATCAAGACTATTTTGGTTTCTCAACCAAAGCCTGAGGGTGAAAAATCACCGTATTTCGACCTGGCAGAGAAGTACAAGTTAAAGATCGATTTCCGTCCATTTATTCATGTGGAGGGTATCGGTGCACAGGAATTCCGCCAACAAAAAGTGAATCTCGCCGACCATTCTGCTGTCATCATGACCTCGAAGAATGCTGTTGATCACTTCTTTCGGATCGCTGAAGAGATGCGATTTGAAGTGCCTGATACGATGAAATACTTCTGTATCTCTGAAGCTGTTGCGTTTTACCTACAAAAATACGTTACCTATCGAAAGAGAAAGATTTTCTACGGAAAACAGACGATAGAAGAACTGGTAGAGGTCATGAAGAAACACAAAGGTGAAAAGTTCCTTTTGCCCTGCACTGACATTTTGAGGGACACTATTCCGATCACCCTTGAAAAGTTCAATATCAATTTTTCTAAGGCAGTATTGTACCGCACTGTTGCTAGTGATTTATCCGATCTGGAAGATGTGAAATACGATATGTTGGTGTTTTTCAGTCCCGGGGGGATCGAATCACTGCTGAAGAACTTTCCCGATTTCAAACAGAATGGCACTGTCATCGCTGCTTTTGGTCCAACCACTGCCAACGCTGTGGTGAAGAACAATCTCCGGCTGGATGTACACGCCCCCCAACCTAACGCTCCCTCCATGACCGGAGCTATTGAACTTTTTATCAAAGATCAGCTCAAAAAAGGAAAGTGATCAAAGCTGAGTTACGAGAAAATCTATCCCGTCAGCTGCAACTTTTGAGATCACATTGAAATCACCCGGAATGGATATCTCGTGTGCATTCGGGTCGATAAGGTATTTGACTCTGGCATTGTCCGCAAAGTGGATCAGCCCTGCCGCAGGATAAACATTGAGCGAAGTACCAATCACGATAAGAATGTCGGCTTCTCGTAAGATGTCCGCAGCCGTTTCATACATCGGCACCGATTCTCCAAACCAGACTACGTGGGGTCGCAACGGATATCCATCCAGACATTTTTGCGTCATCTTGAGTTCCCAGCCATCAATAGGATAATACGCCCTTTCAGCATGGGGGCCCGAGCTTTTGCTGTACCGAATGTTGCCATGAAGATGTAAAACATTTGACGAACCGGCCCGCTCATGAAGGTCATCGATGTTTTGGGTGACAATAGTCACATCAAATCGCGCTTCGAGTTGAGCGATTAGAAAGTGTGCCGGATTCGGTTCGGCATCCATGATCTGCTTGCGACGCATGTTGTAGAACGCTTGCACTCTCTCTGGATCGGATGCCCATGCTTGCGGTGTTGCCACATCCTCAATGCGGTATTGTTCCCACAATCCACCGCTGTCCCGAAAGGTGCCTATACCGCTTTCGGCACTCATTCCGGCGCCCGAAAAGATGACTAATTTTTCCATCATGGGAATTGTGTGAATCCGTTTAAAGATAAAGCGTAAAAATCGAATCTAAATAGGATTCCAATAATTTATTTGATTTACTCTTGCAAAGTAGTCTGAATACTTTACTTTTACTACAAAATCTGTAATTCATAAAACTGAACGTATGAAAAAACTATTATTCTCAGCAATGGTTCTTGCTGGTGGCTCTTTCACAGCGAATGCCCAATTGGCTGATGGAAGCATTGCTCCTGATTTCACCGTTACGGCTTATCAGTCTTGGTTGTCAGCGGCCGGAATGAACAACAACGGAACCTACAAACTTTACGATTACCTCGATGCAGGTTATACTGTTATTCTGGATGTTTCTGCAACATGGTGTGGTCCATGCTGGAGCTACCACACAGGTGGGGCATTAGAGGATTTTTATGCGGCTCATGGTCCTGCCGGTCATCCTGGAGTTAGTGCAAGTACTACTGACGACGCAATGGTGATTTGGATCGAAGGGGACGGTACGACAGCTGATGCGACAATGCTTGATGGTTCTGGATCGATCGGTAACTGGATTACTCCGACTGCGGGTAATAATATCCAGTTCCCTATGGCAAATCCGGCTTCGACTCAAGCGAACCAGATCAATGATAATTACAACATTGGATACTTCCCAACCGTTTACAAGATTTGTCCGAATAGAGTTGTTACAGAGCTTGGTTCCTTAGGTGCAGCTCAGCTTTACAGCGCTGTCGGCAACTGTCCTGCTCCTGCCTCAGCTCCTGCAGATGCGGCAATGCTGTCATTCGGTGGTGAAAGTGAGGTTTGTCCGGGGGAGTACACTCCTGTAGTGATGATCCAGAACAACGGAACGGCGAATTTAACCAATGCGACGATTACAATCACTCAGGGTGGAAATACGGTTTCTACCGGAACATACACTGGAAACCTTTCAACCTACGGAACAGCGAATGTTACATGTTCTGCTATTACCTCTTTTAACGGTGGAACGTTGGTAGCAACGGTAACCACTTCTGGTGACGCAAATGCAGCGAACGGAACTGTGAACAAAACAGTAGCAGTTAACAACAATCCTGCTCAGGCTGCAACCAACATGATCAAAGTGGATATCACAACGGATCAATATGCCGCCGAAACTACTTGGGAACTTACAAGCCCATCCGGAAATGTGATCGCTTCAGGAGGACCTTGGGCGAACCTTGGAGGTGCAGGACAAACTGTACGCCCGACGGTGAATGTAAATGGTCTTCAGCCAAATACATGTTACAAGTTCACGATCTACGATTCTTACGGTGATGGCCTTTGCTGTGACTACGGAAACGGAGCATTCTCAGTGAAAGATGCAACAAACGCAGTGCTTCTGTCCGGTGGAACGTTCACAACTGAGGATGGTGGATTGATCAGAGCTGGGGTTGCTTCTGTTGAGGAACTAACGATCACCGAGTTTAATGTGTACCCGAATCCTGCTGAGGATGTAGTGA
>JBKCAB010000727.1:0-4511 GCA_046307935.1 Bacteroidota bacterium
TTATGACACCGGTTTCGGACAATTATTTTGGTAGTCGTCCTTTCTATGAGGGCGAATTGCTTTTCAATAAGTTCAACAGCAAGCAAAAGATCTCCATTTTTGCCCTGGGCTCCAATACGCCGCGTTCGAACTTTGGAAGAGGAGATGTAAATAAATTCGGACTGAGCAACGAAGCGAATTCGAACCGAAATTTCTGGGAGTCAAACAATACCAACAATACGAGTGGCGTGCCTCAAACCCTCAAAGCGGGTATTTACTATTCCGATAAGTTTGGTGAGAAAAGAAATACGGAACTACTCTTCAACTATTCATACTACAACGATCGACTCGACGAACGCTCTTCAAGCCGCTCACAATACTTTCTGGCAGATACCACATACTACACGGACGATTCGACAAGAAACTACACCCTGAATGAAACACATCGCATGAATCTCACATTGAGTAGTCAGATCGACTCACTGACCTTGATCGAGATCAAACCTTCCGTAAGTTTTGCAAATGGTCGAACGGAAAGCTTTTCCGAGAACGTGTTCAGCGGTGAGAATGGATTGGAATCACTTCGCACATCCATCACCAATAACAACGATTCACGAGGACTGGATTACAACGGTACGGCAAGACTTTATCGTAAATTCAGGAAGAAGAGACGAGAGCTGGAAGTTCGTTACGATATCTCCGGCTCAGAAAACAAGAACGACGGAAATTTATACACCCGCTCGGAGTACCTCACGCTTGCTTTCAGTGATACGATCGATCAGAGTAAGATCAACGACAACTCGTCCACCAATCATTATGGTACATTCAGTTATTATGAGCCGATCGGTAAAAAAATCAGGGTTAATTTCAACTACCTTTTTGAATATGGATTATCGGATCAAACCAGGGAAACCTACGACAGAATTGGCAATAATTACACGGGCTACCGCGAGGATCTTTCTAATGTGTTTGACAATACCCGCATGCAGAACAGAGCAGGTACAGAGTTGATCTATGAGAACAGCAAACATACAGTCGCAGGAGGTGTGTTCGTCAGGAATATCAAGATCGATAACGTCAACCGGATTACAGATTCAGTTGTGAATCAGGACATCAACAACGTGCTTCCGAAGTTCCGGTATGAGTTCAAGCCGAGTGTGAGCAAGCGCTTTTCGATCAATTACAACACCAGTTCTCAGCAACCGCAGATCAATGACCTTCAGCCCGTTCAGGACAACAGCAATCCGAATCGCCTGAGGATCGGGAATCCGGATCTTAGACCAAACTACGTGCATACCCTCATGGTGAATTTCAACACATGGAATGCGCTTTCCGGCAAATACTTATGGTCTGGAGGTATGGTCAACATCACCAACGATGCATTCGCTACCCAAACCATCTTCGATAATTTCGGAAGAACCTTTGCCAAAACCGTGAATGTTGATGGTAATCTCAATGCTAATTTGTGGGCCGGTGCAGGTTATCCGATACTGGATCGCAAGATCGAGTTTGCACCAAGTATTGATGCCTCATTCAATCGTTTCTTCAGTTTTGTTGGGGATTTGGAGAACAGGACCGACAATTATGCGATCACTCCTGAAATGGAAATTACCTTCCAATTGGATTCCCTTGAGGTAGAACTCAATGGAAGTTACTCATACAACAATCCGATCAGTACCCTGAGCTCCGTTTCGAATACGCCTTTCAGTATCACCGAATTCTCCCTTTCTTTCGATTGGAAACTTCCGAGGGGATTTGGTATCGAGGCGGATGGAACGTACACGCGCAACGATCAGCCTGGTGAAGGCTTTTACGATACGGAATTCTTCGTCCTCAATGCGGAGGTCAACAAGAAGTTCCTCCGAACGCAGAACCTAATAGTCGCTTTGGTTGGTAATGATATCCTAAATCAGAATATCAACGCCCGAAGAGTAGTGAATGGAAATTCCGTTACGGATTTCAGAACAACGATCATTTCGAGGTATTTCCTGCTCAAGTTAACCTACCGATTCAATAACAGAAAAACAAAAGAAGATGATTTCAGAGGCATGCATTAAAAAGGTCCTTGGTACCGCACTGTTCTTGTTTCTTACTGCAGGATCATTCGCACAGATCTCTTCGGGAAGGATCGTATTTGAACGAAAGACCAATCTGAAAAAGCGCCTTGGCGACAACCCGCGGATGAAGAATTTCATCACCGAAGAGAATAAGTATCGGATCGAGAATTTCGAGCTGATCTTCAACGATTCCATGTGTGTTTTCAGGCCGCTTGAAGATGATGAACCCGATGCAACAGGTTTCATGAAATACCTTACGACGCGGAACACCGTGTATCAAAACCTTGCTCAGCGTGAAAAAACCATTTTTATGGATCTTTGGGGAACCGAGGCAATCATAAAAGATTCTTTGGACGCACGCAGGTGGAAGATCACCGAGTCCAAGCGGAACATCAGCGGCTACAATTGCCGGAAGGCGATTTGGGAGATCAACGATTCTACACGTGTTTATGCATGGTATGCTCTTGATATTGTCCCGTCTTTCGGTCCCGAGGGTTTTGAAGGGCTGCCGGGAGCGATCCTTGGTATGGCGACCGAAGATGGAAGTGTAGTATATTTTGCGAAAGAAGTAAAGGCAAGTGCAGCACAAACTGCCATGCTTCAACCGAATACCAAAGGAAAAGAAGTGTTTACAGAGGAACAGCTCAAAGGGCAACTGATGCAACGAATGGGGCAGTGGGTAAAGCCGCGAGATATAGAATTGATGTTCCTTTGGTTGTAACCAAAGTGCTGGAAAATAGGATTATTTCAGATCGCTGATCTTCAGCGTTGTAACAGCTCAATCTTTTTGGAAAGCGGCCGTTAATTTCTCGGTCACGTATGTTAAAAGTACACAAATCAGCACCGATCCCTCGATTTATAGGTATATTTGTTAAAACAAGCGATTATCAAACAAGTACAATTCAATCAGGTAGTGGAATCAGATTTCGCTACTGAGCTCAAGAAAAGGATCAAGGCCTATTTTAATGAGAATAACATTCAACGCCATGGTGGTGTTACAATGTACCTCAAGGCAATGCTTATGGTAGCCATGTTCACGGTGCCACTTATCCTGATGATATTTAATGTCGTATCAAATCCTCTCGGAGTGGTTCTTTTGTACCTTCTGAGTGGCCTGGGGATGGCAGGAATCGGTATGGGGATCATGCACGACGCCAATCACGGCAGCCTATCTAAGCGAGCAAGTGTCAATAACATATTAAGCAAAAGTCTTGACTTCATGGGGTGCAGCTCTGCGGTCTGGAAGCTTCAACACAATGTTCTTCACCACACGTTCACGAATATCCAGGACCATGATGAAGATATCGATACTCCTTTCTTTCTTGCTTTTTCTCCAAACTGTAAAAAGTACTGGATCAATCAATACCAGCATATCTACATCCCTTTCTTCTATTGTTTGGCAACGTTGAATTGGGTAACGGCTAAGGACTTTATGGCTCTGTACAAATACCGGAACATGGGGCTTATTCCTTCGAAACGGGAATACATTTTAGAGATCTTCAGAACCATCGGATGGAAATTGTTCTATTATTCGTATGTACTTGCCTTACCGCTGATTTTCAATGATGTGTCTGCCTTGTGGATCGTTCTGGGTTTCCTATTCTGTCATTTTTTGACAGGTTTCATGATCAGTATGATCTTCCAGCTGGCGCACGTAATGCCTGACATGCGTTTCCGGGTTGTTGAAAATCAGGAAGTGGAGATCAACTGGTATGTGCACCAATTGGAGAATACGGCGAATTTCTCACCCAATTCACCTGTGTTTTCGTGGTTGATCGGTGGACTGAATTTCCAGATCGAGCACCATTTGTTTCCTAATATCTGTCACCAGCACTACAGGAAACTGTCGCGTATCATTGCGGAGACGGCGAGGGAATATCAAAAACCGTATCACGTGAATAAGTACTTTTTTGTGGCAGTCTGGAAGCACCTAAAGATGCTGCGCGCTATCGGAAAGGATCAGGTCCAGTTGGCATAGAGGTTCGGTGAAAGTCGGATCACGCGTTTTCCGCAACCACTTCTTTTACTTCCGGCAAATGTGACTTTAACAAGTTCTCGATACCTCCCTTCAGAGTAGCTGTTGAGGAAGGACAACCGGAGCAGGAACCTCGAAGTGCAACGGTAACAATACCATCTTCGTATCCGCGAAAGTCGATTGCACCTCCGTCATTTTCTACTGCAGGACGCACATACTCATCCAAAAGATTTCGTATCGCATCATCGTACTCTGACGGAGCATACTCTTTGGAGGGTTTGTCATCCTTGGCAGGTGCTGGTTTTGGTGCCGGCATCTGGATCAATACATCTTTCCCTTCCGTGATCCAGTTCTTCACAAATTCCCGGAGCTCCATGGCGATAAAGTCCCAGGGAACGTTGTCTGTTTTCGTGATCGTGACAAAGTTTGCCGTTATAAAAACGTTCTTAACGAACGGAAAGCTGAAGAGCTCCTCAGCAAGTGGAGAAAATCCCTTGGCC
>JBKCAB010000728.1:0-9731 GCA_046307935.1 Bacteroidota bacterium
GCCTACAAGGAATGTGATAGCAGTATTGCATCCTATTATCAGCTGATTCATCCACTTGAAAACGATCGCGACGCCGGCACCATTTCCATTTACAGGATGGATGGAACCATCAGGACTGTTAAAGAGTATTCTTCGCTGGAGAAGAAGATCCTTCAGGGAAAGTACGTGAACTACAATGATACGGGTAGAATTATGTCGACCTTCACGTATGACAGGGATACCCTGAACGGACCGTTTTTCAGGTATCACGATAATGGTCAGCTGCATGCCAAAGGGCTTTACAGGAAACAAGCGCTGCACGATTCTCTTTATTCGTTCTATCCGTCCGGGAATCTCAGAAGAAGGGATCTTTATCGGGATGGTGAACTGCTTTCAGGAAATTGTTTTATCGAATCAGGAGCCGATACGACACATTTCGTATTTGAAAAAGACGCGGAATTTCCCGGAGGATTGCAAACAATGGCTAAATGGATCCAAGAGAATGTAGTCTATCCCCAGGAAGCGATCGAGTTTGGAGAGCAAGGCAGGGTTTACGTATCGTTCGTGGTGGAAAGCTCAGGCAGCATCTCAACGATCGAGATCGAACGCGGTGTGAGCGAAACACTGGATAAGGAAGTAAAACGATTGATAAACGCAATGCCCGATTGGATACCGGGAGAGATCGATGGATATAAGGAACGCACGAAACTGAGGTTGCCGGTCAATTTCCAGCTGGATGGTTTCGGAGATTTTTCAGCTCAAGATACGGTTGCACTGGAGGCTAATTACAACTGGAAAATAGGAACAACACTAATTGATCCCTACAGCGATAAAGTGATCGTTCATGAGCTGGATGCAGCTGGTAAAAAATTCAAATTATATTATCGGGACCCGGATACATACAAGCTCGTGAAAGTCAGGCTCACCCGTCCGGGAATTCAGGAGCTCAGGGCTTTGAAATTCAGCAGCCGAAAGTCGTGTAAAAGATGGCACTGGTTCAATAAATATCCATAAGCCACTTGATTTTAGTACTTTTGGATCATGGCAGGATCAAGTTTCGGGACCATTTTCAAGCTTACAACCTTTGGTGAATCGCACGGTGTTGCGATCGGTGGTGTTTTGGATGGTGTTCCTGCCAATTTTCAGCTGGACTTGGAAGCTGTTCAACTCGAGCTGGACCGACGAAAGCCCGGACAATCAGCCATAGTAACACAGCGTAAGGAATCGGATACGGTTCAGTTCCTCTCTGGAATTTTAGAAGGAAAGACAACGGGTGCGCCAATAGGTTTCATCATTCAAAACGACGATCAACATTCTAAGGATTACGATGAAATGAAAGATGCCTTTCGTCCTTCGCATGCCGATTTTACCTATCAAATCAAATACGGCATTCGTGATCATCGTGGGGGTGGTCGTTCAAGTGCACGTGAAACAGCCTGTCGTGTGGTAGCGGGTGCAATAGCTAAACAGATGCTGGAATCGCTTGGAGTGGAATTTTCGACCTATGTAGATCAGGTCGGACATATTCGTCTCATTGACACGTCTTTCTTCCTAAAAGAAGCCATAGAATCGAATCTTGTTCGCTGTCCGGATGAGCGCACGGCAGAAAAAATGGAGCAGCTCATTCGTGAGGTTCGCGCTGACGGGGATACCATCGGAGGTTGCGTGCGCTGCATGATCAACAATGTTCCTGCAGGGATCGGGGAGCCGGTCTTCGAAAAGCTGCACGCAGAATTGGGCAAAGCAATGCTTTCCATTAATGCCGTCAAAGGAGTTGAGTTCGGAAGTGGTTTTGCTTCTATTGAAACGCGAGGTTCAGCCCATAATGATCTTTTCAATGAGGATGGATCTACGATCACCAATCACAGCGGAGGTATCCAGGGTGGTATCTCCAATGGAATGCCGATCGAATTCCGGGTGGCTTTCAAACCGGTTGCGACCATCATGAAACCTCAGGAGACGATCAATACAGAAGGAGAGAAGACGGAGCTTAAAGGAAAAGGGCGTCACGATGCCTGTGTAGTTCCCCGAGCTGTTCCGATCGTTGAGGCGATGGCGGCAATTGTGATTCTCGACTTCTACCTTCGCAATAAGTCAGTAACTTTATAATCCAAATTTCCCCTATGATTCAACGCATTCAGACCGTTTACCTTGCCATTTCCATGATCCTTCTCTCCATCGTTACAACTGGAAGTGAGATCGTTCGGTTTGTAGGAAAGGAGCATTTTTATACGTTCAACTCTTTTGGCCTGTATAAAGGACAAGTGGGTAATGAGGATCAGCTGGAGAAGATGGCATCATATCCGTTCTACATCAGCCTGATCGCTCTCGTACTTTTTATGTTCGTTACCCTCATGGGCTATAAGAACCTCAAGCGTCAGCTGAAGCTGGCAAGAACTTCGTTCTACGTTTATCTT
Organism: Bacteroidota bacterium; assembly: GCA_046307935.1. Taxonomy (GTDB): domain Bacteria; phylum Bacteroidota; class Bacteroidia; order Flavobacteriales_D; family Crocinitomicaceae; genus M0103. Next base: position 2,397 of record JBKCAB010000728.1, read on the forward strand.
ATCCTTGTTATCGCTGTGGTGACCTACACCATGATCGGTTCATCCTACGTGGGGGAAGATGGTACAAAACGCGAGCTTGGACCTGGCTTTTTTCTTTTTGTTTCCGGTTTGCCCTTCGCTTTCCTCGGTAACTTGGCGATCAAGCGCGACAAGGCACTCATCGATTCATTGAACCGCCTGAGGTAATCCTATGAATTACCTTTCAGTTGAAAACCTTACCAAGTCCTTTGGCGACAGAGTGATCTTTTCAGATCTTACTTTCGGTATAGATCAGGGCCAAAAGGTGGCTATTGTTGCCAAGAATGGGAACGGAAAAACCACTTTATTGCGTTGCCTGATGGAGCTGGAACACTACGATAGTGGGCGTGTGGTTTATAGAAATGACATCAGGGTGGCATTCATGCAGCAGAGTGAAACGCTTGACGAATCGCATACCATTCTTGAGGCTGTTTTTTCACATGACCTTCCTGAACTTCAGGTTGTTAAAAGATATAATAAGGCACTTAGAGAAGGGGATGAAGCTGCAGTGAACGCGTGTTTTGAGCAGCTAACGGAACTGAATGCCTGGGATATTGAAGTGAAGGTCGAACAGATACTTTCAGTTCTAAAATTGGATAACACGGACCTCCTCATCGGCAGTCTATCCGGTGGGCAGAAAAAAAGAGTAGCCCTTGCGCAAGTGCTGATTGCTGAAGCTGATTTTTTGATCCTGGATGAGCCAACCAACCACCTTGATCTGGATATGATCGAATGGCTGGAGGAATATCTTTCAAAGTCCAAATCTACGATACTGATGGTTACCCACGACCGTTACTTTCTGGAAGTGGTGTGCGATACGATCTTCGAGTTGGAAGACAAGACGATTTACAAATACAAGGGGAATTTTTCTTATTATCTAGAGAAAAAGGCGGAGAGACAGGAGCAATTACAGTCTACCATTGATAAAGCGAGAAATACCTTCAAAAAAGAACTTGAATGGATCCGACGTCAGCCAAAGGCGAGGGGAACTAAACAGAAGGCTCGAATTGAGTCTTTCCAGGATATAAAGAAGGTTGCAAGCCAGCGGATCGATGAAGATGAGTTGGATATTCCGGTTAAAATGGAGCGACTTGGTTCTAAGATCCTTGAACTGCATAGGGTTGGAAAGAACTTTGGGGACAAAGTGATCCTCGAAAATTTCAGTTACAACTTCCAGCGAAAGGAACGATTGGGAATTGTTGGAAATAACGGAACAGGTAAATCAACCTTCTTAAATGTAATTCAGGGTAAGGAACCTTTGGATAAAGGGAAGGTCGTTACGGGTGATACTGTAGTTTTTGGTTACTATAGTCAGGAGCTGATCAAGGTTGATGAGGATAAGAAAGTGATCGATGTGATCCGGGATATAGCTGAATTCATTCCCCTTGAAAAAGGCCGTCAAATGTCTGCTGCTCAGTTTCTCGAAAAATTCCTCTTCGACCGAAATATGCACTACAACTACGTTTATAAGTTGAGTGGAGGAGAAAAGAGACGATTGAAATTGATGACGGTGTTAATGTCAAATCCCAATTTTTTGATCCTGGATGAGCCGACTAACGACCTTGACATTTTTGTCATGAGTGTCCTTGAAGATTATCTGAGGAATTTTGAAGGATGTTTGATCGTGGTATCTCACGACCGATATTTCATGGACAAGATGGTCGATCATTTATTCGTTTTTGAAGGGAATGGTGCGATCAAGGATATCATTGGAAACTACACTGAATATCGTAAGCAAACGGCTGCAGACTATAAAAAGGAGAAACAGGAGGCAAAGGATGGCGGTCCGGCTGAAAAAGTAAAGGTTACCCAGCTTTCCGAAGCTTTTGAAAAACCTACTGAAAAGAAGAAATTGTCCTTCAAGGAAAAGGCTGAATTCGAACAGCTCGAAAAAGACATGGAAGTCCTTGAAAACGAAAAGGATCGTTTATCGGTTCAGCTTTCCGACGGATCACTGTCCGGTGAAGAGTTCATGAAGGCCGGCATGCGACTTTCGGAGGTGGTAGCTGAGCTGGAAAGGGTTTCGGATCGATGGCTGGAACTTTCAGAGTTCTTGTAATGACCAATATGGGTGGGTATTTTTTAGCCTTGTTGGGGACTGCAGTCTTGGGAAGCTTACTTAATATTCTATTTTGGTACATTGAAGTTCAGATACTTCCAATCCATGGCTTCAATTTTGGAATTGACTTTTTCGTGTTCGCTTTTTTCATTAGTACTTTCATTAGTTTTTTTGTTGCACTTCCAGCTTTTGGAATCGCTTGGTTCTTTGAGCAAAGGCGATCTTTCAAAAGAAGATCTTTACTTCACACGACAATTTATTTGATCTACCTTTTGATTGCAGTTTTATTATTGGGAATGCGCGATTGGGAGGCTTTGGTTGGCGGTCATCTTTATCTGTTCAGTGGAATATTCTGCGCTTACATGTTCATCTGGAGACACGAACTCAAAAAAGAGTCAGGTCTGTTGGACGATTGATCTTTTTTGTTGCCATTCTTTGGGGTTGTTTAGAATGTAAGTTGTGATCCGTTCAAATGATTCATTATTTCGAATAATATGATCATAAAACCTCGATTGCCATTGAAAATCAAAACCTAAGCGATTTGCATGTTTTGTAACAGCCGATTTGTAAGATCGAACGATCGTGGAAATGGAATTCTTTTCCGGTGAAATAGCGGACATAAATTCATTTTTGTTGCCCGTTGGCACGTTGCATTCTGTAGGCACGTTGCATGCAACGTGCCTACAGAATGCAACAGGATCATCGTTTTTTTGATAATTATTTTCTAAAATCAATATTCCATGAATATGATCTGGCATAACGATATATTCACCGAGATAACAATTCTTTGTATGGTGCTGTATTTCATGCCATAATACATTGGCTATTGCGCCGAGAGGAGATAAAATAATCTGACCGTCAATGATTTCACCGAAGTAATGTGTCCGATCCTTTGTGCATATAGTTATGAAATAGGCGCCACTGTTTCGGTAATCCCAAAAAGGTTTTCGGTTAGAGCCATTTCGGTATCTTCCTTTGAACAAGGTTTCCGACATAAGATTTAAAGGTTAGGTTGACAAAAAGCTTGTTTAAGATACAAAAAATCAATAAGCGATTCAATTTGCCTGAAAACAAAAACCCTCTTTAAACCGGATCTTATAATCATTTCTGTTCAACCTTCACCCTGATCCCCTCGGAATGCGATGTGAATTCCGGTGCATACATGCATTGGATAGTGGTGATCCCATTCGAGAAATCTCCCAAGTGTGTGACGCGGACATCGTATTCAAAAACGTACGTTCCTTTGCGCACATAATCCATGAAAAAGTTCGTGGCTGCATCTCCGGTGCTCTCATAATAACCTAAACCATCCTGCCACTTGTATTGCGAGAAGACGTTGATCGGTTCAAAGCCTGAGGCGCGCATGTCGCGCATGTGAATGTACTCCATGTCGCGGTCACTTCTCAGTTCGATGCGAACGCGGATCTTATCACCTGGTTTCAGGGCTGTCTGATCTGTGATGGGGGTGATCACCGGACCACTTTCTGTATTCACCACGAGGAACAGTTTTTTGGCAAGCTTCAGCGGTGTTTCGTGGGTGGTAATTTTGTCCAGGTCTTCGAAATACTGCCAGTAAACAGCGCCCCAGCTTACACCTTCCGTCTTACGGGTCACACTGATCTGAGCCATTTCGGGTTTGATCTCAGCTTCATTCCAAGATGTTCTGAAGTAACCGGTGCCGGCTTCAACCTTAGCGCCGAGTTCCTTTGGATCGATCACTTTACCTGCCATTTTGATTTCAACAGCCTCTGTATTCAGCAGTAAATTAGTACCTCGAAGCAACAAGGCATAACATGCTTCTGCCGTCGCTTTGGTTGTTTTCCAGTCTGTTGTTTGCTTTTGTTTGAGCAGCCAGACTTTCAAATCTTCTACCGTGCGCAGGTCTCCGGTTATTTCATCAAAAGCTTCGATCATTAAGGCCTGCGTTTCAATAGGCGCCTGGTACCAGAAATAACCTGTTACATTGTCCTTCCAGTACATACCCAGCTCTTCATGCTCAATTGCCCTTTCTTTCAGAGATGCCATGATCATTTCAGGTACTTCGGCTACCCCACTTCGCTTGGCAAACAGCGCGATCATGCCTTCATTGTAAATGTTGAAGTTCTTCCAGTAGGTGATAGCCTGGTCATGGAAGTACTGGTAAGCCTCCTGGATATTTTCCTCTTGGATCGGTATATCTGAGAAATAACTTCTTGCATACAAGTATTGAACATGGAGTTCGCTGATATGTTGTTCATTCCGATAAGCTGGGTAATAAGCTTGTATATTCCTGTAGTTATCTACCATTCGCGCGTCCAGGTAATTCACGGCCTGAACCACCATCTTCCAGATACGCTTGTTCTCGCGGATCTCGCGCACTCCCAGTTTGTCCAGGTGTCCGAGTCCGGTAACGATGTGCTGTGTGATGTATCGGTTATCTTCCATGCCGGGAAACCATGGCCAACCACCGTTGCTGACCTGCATCTTCTCCAGTTTTGAAAGCGCTCTGTCCAGCTGTCTCTCCATTTTGTGCAATTCGAAGAGCAAGGCTATTCGCTTTTTGCGTTCACTTTCGTTCTTGGCATCGAGTAACCATGGCGTTTCCTGCAGGATCACACTTTTCAGCTCTTGGTTCTTTTCCAGGTTCGATAGGAAGGCTTCCGGGCTGCTTTCTTTCCAGCTGTTGAATACTTCCTTGATCTTAGGGTTTGAATTCACCACCGCAAATGCGAGGCTGTTTGCATAGAACCTAGAGAAGATCTGTTCTGCACATTCATGCGGATACTCCATCATGTAAGGCAACGCCTGAATGGCATACCAGGCTGGATTTGACGTGTATTCCAGTGTGAGACGATGGTGCTTGATCGAAGTGGATGAACCGCTGTTCTTTAGCTTTTCAAAGATAAATTCCTTCTTTCCGATACCTCTGGATGGCAACGGAAGGGATTCCGTCACCAGCATTCGGTTCGAGAGGATCGGTAGTGTTCCTTCTTCACCGTCTGTGTGATTCTTAGCTTGTGCAACTACTTTGTAGGTAACGGCTCCAATTCCTTCTGGAACCTTGATCTTCCAGGAAAGTCCGGCGCTCTGTCCTTTCAGTGCCGTGAAGTTGATTGAAGTGTTCGACAGTCCGAATAGTTCATCCAACGAAGCGCCTGTAAGTGCATCCGTTAGGATCAGTCGAGCAGTTCCGTTGAGGTCGCCTTCGGACAGGTTAGAGACCTTGGCAGTAAATTCCATTTGGTCACCTTCTCTAAGGAAACGCGGTGCGTTCGGTATGACCATCAGCTCTTTCTGCGTTACGGTCTGTTTCTGCAGAACTCCTGATTTAAGGTCTTTCGTGTGTGCTAGTCCAATGAAATTCCAGCGTGTCAGTGCCTCAGGTATCGTGAAACTGATGATAATCTCACCCTTCTCATTGGTTTTGAGCTGTGGCATGAAGAAAGCAGTCTCACTCATATCAGATCTGGCCTTGATGTTACCCAGTTCACCATATTGTTTCTTGTCATCCTGCTTCTCTCCAGTTCCGGTAAAACCGAGAACGGTAGAATCCTCGATTTCATAATTTGATTCCTGTAATTCCCTTTTATCCTTTTTTTTCGATTCGAACGCTCCTTTACCTCTGGCCACTGTTCTGACTTCTACATTTTCAAGTAGTATATCTCCGTTAAACCTATCCGCCCCGCGAATCATTCCATCAGAATCGTCAAATCTCATGATATGACCTTCGGACACCATCCCGTAATACATAGTTTCAAAGCCCCAATAATTGAGTAAGCTGTAATTGCGGGGCGTATAACTGTAGTTCTGGTTCCAGTTACTGTAGTAAATACGCGATTTACTGGCATCAAAACTCTGTGTACTCCAGTAGCGGTTCGTGTAATAACTGTTCCATACGTTGAGGTAGAACGAATTTGGGGCAAAGGCATCCAGTGAGGCATCGTACAATGCTGCCACCATTTCCGCCGCAACCTTTTCGCCTTTAGGGCCCTTGATTCTGATACGCCATTCTTCCTTTTGTCCGGGTTGTAATTTATCTCTGAATGTTTCAAAAGTAACATCGAGCTCCTTGTTTGAGAAAGGTACCGTTACAGCGCTGCTGCTGCGGAAAGATCGGCCAAATTTGACAGCTGCGAAGTGTACGGAGAAGTTTCCACGATGTTGTTCCTCCACGGGAATACTGATGAGCTTCTGTCCTTTGTTCAGCGTAATGAATTCTCGGTGAACAACTTTATTTTTGTGTTCAATCTCAAATAGGGTGGTGAGGTTTTCTGCTCCCGCTGATAAAAGGAATTCAGCATTTTCTCCGGGTTCGCAGTTCGTTTTAAGCGGTGTGAGTGTCCAGATCTGATTTGTGGGATTTGTTGACTCTGTGCGATCCAGCAAGGTAAAATAAATGATGTCTGTCACGGTTTCACCAAATGCATCCAATGATGTTGCTTCCAGCATATAACGTCCGGACTTCCAGTTTTTCATTGATTTGAACTCAACAGTGTCGTTCACGCGTGTGTCAAAGTTCAGAATGAGTACAGGTGCCGCTGTAGAAAGTTGTTCAGTCTTCAGTTCGTTTTTGAATTCATCATGAGGAAACAGTTTTCGGAATTCTTCTTCAGAAAAGGACGACAGATCGGGTCTTTTCCAAAGTGAGCTGCGCAGCACACGGTCGTTTTCTATCAATGGGAAAACGCGGATGGTACCGCCGGCAGTTACTTTTTCTCCCATTAGGTTGGTTGTGGAGACTTTAAACTTGTTTCCGGATGACTTTTCGATAATGGATCCTACACCTACGGAAAGCTCCATTGCTGTGTAGCCAACCCGAACGTATTGTTCTCCTGATCGTGTTTCTCCGGAAATATCGGTCACATCTGCATATATGGTATAGGTGTAGGTAGGGAGGTATTTCTTGTCAATCGTTTTATCCTCGTTTGCAGGAAACTCAATACTGAACTTACCGGTTTCATCGGTTTTCACTTGACCATTTAAGATCTCTGTTGAACCCAATTGTGGTAAGTATCCCCACCTGTAGCTCATCCAGTGCGGGACTCGGCACGATCTCACTACCCTGAATTGTACTGAAGCACCGTCAATGCTCGATCCGGCATAGGCTTTTGCTGTGCCTTCTACTTTTATTTTTTCTCCGAGTTTAAAGTTTCCCGTGACGGGTAAGAAGTCAACTTCAAATTTTGGGCGCTTGTATTCTTCGACAGAAACATTCGTTGAGCCGAGCTCATCTGAAATGGTCATTTGGCCGTTTAATACCCCTTCAGGCGCAGTAAATG
>JBKCAB010000729.1:0-669 GCA_046307935.1 Bacteroidota bacterium
CAATAAAGGAGAAGTATAGGCTTTAGATTTCTCAAAATTCAACCTGGCTTTACTTAGATTGTTCACTGAATTGTCTATGAAATAAATCAACCCTAAGCCATTGTATGAAAGTGAAATCAGGGAAGAATCATCTAATTGCTGCGATAACTTTAAACACTTTTGGAAATATCCTAATGCATATCGACTATTTCCTGATTTCCAATGAGCATTACCCAGCATAGAGTATACTTTGGCATTGATCTTGGGAGTCGTTTCTGTTGCATTGAGAATCTTAAAACAGCTGGAAATACATTTTTGATATTCACCCAGACAAAAATAATTTACCGAGATCTCCAATTCGATCTCATTTTTTATCAATGGATGAATATCGCTATTCTCCAAAATACCACGGGCAACATGTACAGCATGTTCGTATTCGCCCTGTAGTCGAAGTTTCCTTAAAGTATAAAGTCTATAACGATCCCGAGATAAGTTATTTGTCTCGACGCATGATTTTTTGTAATCCTCTAATAAAGCAAGAGGTATCTCATTTTGAGCGAAAGCATTCTCTATTTTTTTTTCCATTTGGTCGCACGTCTGGGCAAAAACAGCCGGCGATAAGAATAAACAGACAAAGAGAATACGCATGCGCGTCAGACCGGTAATCGGGTAAGTACAATGTACTTAGGG
>JBKCAB010000730.1:0-2381 GCA_046307935.1 Bacteroidota bacterium
GCGATCGGATCAAAGTACCAATTGTTTACCACAACTCCTCATGCCAATACGCTTTTGACGGAGTTAGCGATCCGATCCATTGAACCAGAAAATTTGGGTAAAGACGGTCAGACCGATCTGCTCTGCATCAGCTACTCAACACCCGATATCGCGGGACATGCGTTTGGACCTTATTCTGTTGAGCTGGAAGATGTTTACATTAGGTTGGACTTGGAGCTCGGCAGACTGATCAAGTCGCTCGAGGAAAAAGTCGGTAAGGATCAGTTTATTATTTTTCTGACAGCTGATCACGCTGTTGTGCCGGTACCAAAATTCCTAACGGACAAAAAAATGCCGGGTGGATATTTGTATATAAATGATTATCTCAAGAACCTGGAGGCGAGTGTTAAGCAAAAGTTTGGTGTGGACTTGATCCTAGCAGAGGAGAATCAGAATATCTACCTCGATCATTCTCGTATGGACTCTCTTGGAATTGAAAGGACAGAGGTAGCTGATTTTATTGCGATACAGATTGGTAAGTGGCCTGGTGTAAAGCGCTCTTACACGTTCAAGGAAATAGAATTGCCCGGAAGTGATGACGGATGGAGGGATATGATCAAAAGAGGTTATCATCCTGCGGAAAGTGGGGATGTGATCTTTATTCTGGAACCGGGTTATTTGTTGAAATCGGTTGAGACACTTAGCTCGCACAAAGGGACAAGTCACGGATCAGCATTCAATTATGACACACATGTTCCGTTGCTTTGGTATGGTAAAGGTATTCCGGAAATGCAGTTGATTCGTCCGATCAATATTACAGATATTGCAGCTACTCTCACACATCTCCTTTATCTTCAGCGAAGTGGTGCTATGACAGGTCAGCCTATTGAGGAGCTTTTTGATGCCCGTTAACTTCCTTGAATCGTAGTTTTTTCAGGAACTCCAAGATGATCAAGGCAGTTGCGGCGCAAATGATACCATAAAACAGGTCGGAGATCTTGGGGAATTCCATTTGAAATAAGTCTTTAATTCCCGGTATGGAAATGATAACAAACAGTATTAACAGAGCTATCAATAGAATGATTCTTGCAGATCGGTTCTTCCCAAACAGTGATTTCAGGAAAGAGCGAGAATAGGAAAGCTTGGAGAAAATAAGAAATACGTTGGAAAGAATCAGCGTGAAGTAACAGATGGCTCTGATCTCCTCAACACTATCTCCTTGAAGTTGTGTAAGGAAATACGCGCCAAGTACTGCTGCTAATATCAATACTCCGTCTAATAAAGAAGCGCTAATTCTTTGAGTACCAAAAAAAGATTGGGTTCGTGGTCGTGGAGGACGGGCCATCACTCCGGCTTCATCCTCTTCCGTTTCAAATGCGATCGAGCTAACAGGATCGATGATCAACTCCATGAAAATGATATGAAGAGGCATGAGAAGTATGGGGAATTGAGGAAACATGGCAGGAATGAGTGACAGACCAATTATCGGAATGTGAATGGCCAAAATGTAGGACATGGCCTTCTGAAGATTGTCATAGATACGTCGTCCCAAGCGAACAGCGGAAACTACGGAAGCGAAATTATCGTCAAGAAGCACAAGTGAAGCCGCTTCCCGGGCTACATCCGTTCCTTTTTGTCCCATAGCGATTCCGATATCCGCGGTTTTTAAAGCAGGTGCATCATTGACTCCGTCTCCCGTCATTGCGACCGTTTCACCACTCTTCTGCAAGCATTGAACGATGCGCAGTTTCTGCTCTGGTCGAATCCTCGCTAAGATGGAACAATTCAAGAGTTCAACTCGCAGTTCTTCCTCATTAAGATGCTCTAGATCAGACCCCGTCAATACTTTTTCACTTTCCAAACCGATCGTTCTTCCTATGTTTCGCGCTGTTTCCGGATAGTCGCCTGTGATCATGATCACGCGTATTCCCGCACCGCGACAATCCTGAATGGCTTGAGGCACTTCTTTTCGCACCGGATCAGAAAAACCGATCAGGCCTAGAAAAGTGCTGCGAAGATCTTTTTGTTGCGCTGGCAGGCTGTCCGGTGGATGGCGCACACCCGATACAGCGATAATTCTTAAACCGTTGGAAGCCATCTCATGGATGCCACGAACAATAGTGTTTTTCTCTGTTTCGTCAAGATCGCACATCTCCATGACTACTTCCGGCGCTCCCTTCGTGAAGAAGTTCATACCTTCAGATACGTAAACTCTGGTCATCGTAAGGTGGTCATGACTGATCGGGTATTCTCGAATGAGCTCTGGGTAAGCGATATTTTTTCCGGCATCGCGGATAGCTTTTTCCATTGGATCGGCACTCTCCGGGTGGGAGGCCTTTGCTGCTGCTTCCATCAAATCGCAAAAAGATGGTGTGTCGGTTGTTGTTTTGGTTAGAACTTGA
>JBKCAB010000731.1:0-915 GCA_046307935.1 Bacteroidota bacterium
GATGCGGACAGTTCATCGGTTTCAGCAGGAATTCCTCATCTACATCCGGAGTTCTGATCGGCTGGAAGGAGTCTGCGCCATACTTGGCATAATGCCCTGAGGTCACGTACAATTCCTTGTTGCCAATGTGCGGAGTGATCACCTGGTCGTATCCCGCCTGTCGCTGAGCGCGCTTCAGGAAATTCTCGAGGCGTTCGCGTAGCGCAGCTCCTTTCGGAAGCCAGAGTGGAAGTCCCTGTCCGACTTTCTGTGAAAAGGTAAAGAGCTCTAATTCCTTGCCTAGCTTGCGGTGATCACGACGTTTCGCTTCTTCCAGCTTGGCGAGATGTTCTTCCAACTCAGCTTGTTTGGGGAAAGTTACACCGTATATGCGGGTCAGCTGTTTGTTCTTCTCATCACCGCGCCAGTAAGCACCGGCAATAGCCGTTAGTTTAACCGCTTTGATAAAGCCGGTATCCGGTATATGAGGACCGCGACAAAGATCGGTGAAATTGCCCTGCGTGTAGAATGTGATCTCACCATCAGAAAGTCCCTCAAGGAGTTCGAGTTTGTAGGGGTCTTGACGTTCAGTAAAGTAAGCGATCGCATCGGTCTTAGTGATCTCTTTGCGGATAAACGGATTTTTCTCTTTTGCGAGCTCTTTCATTTTCTGCTCCACCTTTTCGAGATCCTTCTCAGTGATGCTCTGTTCCATGAAGTCTACGTCGTAGTAGAATCCATTTGCAACAGGCGGACCTATGGCTAATTTGATCCCCGGGTAGAAGAATTCAAGTGCTTCAGCCATCAAGTGAGCAGAAGAATGCCACATGGTGTCTTTACCATCCGTATCATTCCACGTTAGCAGCTGTAAAGAAGCATCGGAATTAATCGGACGCGTAGCATCCCAAACTTCACCGTTAACTTTTGCGGAGAGGA
>JBKCAB010000732.1:0-5936 GCA_046307935.1 Bacteroidota bacterium
ATTTAGATCCGACGGAAGTGGGGTTTCTTCAGGTTGGCAAGCGAGTATTTCTTGCTTTATTCCTTCAACGCCTCCATCATGCGCCAGCACTCCAACTCCTGCGAATGCCGCAACAGGTGTTTCTACAGCAACAACCTTGTCTTGGCCTGCAGTGGCTGGTGCTACTGGATATGATGTGTTTTTCGGGACTTCTCCAACACCACCGCAGGTAGCAACAAATCAAGCAGGTACCACATACAACCCTGGTACATTAAGTGCATCAACTATGTATTATTGGAGAGTTGTTCCAAGAAATAGTGTTGGTTCTGCCTCAGGTTGTTCTACTTGGAGTTTTACAACAGGTCTGGCTGGTTGTCTCAATGTTCCCAATGGTTTATGGCCAGGCGCTACTTACACTCCTATTTGTAATGGTTCACCTGAAAGTATTGTAACAGATGGTTGGACTGGTGAATACTCAAATGTGAATCTAACATCTGGTGTTCAGTACATTTTTTCAAGTTCGGTTGCAACAGATTACATTACTATCAGCAATGCAACAGGAACAACTATACTCGCATCTGGAACAAGCCCATTAAACTGGACATCCAATGTGACGGGTACAGTTCGATTTAACTTACATAACAACGTTTCTTGCGGAACTGAACAAATAAATAGAACTCGATTTATTCAATGCGGCACACCTCCGTCCTGTGCAGGAACGTTGGTTACACTCAATATGACCGACTCATGGGGAGATGGTTGGGAAACCGCTGAGATGCGAATAGTCTCCTCAACAGGTACAATTTTCGGGCCATACACCCTTGCGACTGGCTTCTCAGGCTCAACACAAATCTGCTTACCTAATGGTTGCTACAGAGTTGTCTTAACAGCAGGTTTTACTCCAAGCGAAATTGGTTGGAGTTTAACAAATGGAGGAACTACTTATGCTTCTGCATCAGCTCCTAATGCTGCGCCATTCAACACATTGTTTACTATTGGCGGGGCTTCTTGTCCGGCAGCACCGTCAAATGACCTATGTGCAAATGCACCGATAATTGATCTTGGTGTGAATACCAATCAGACGCATACCGGAACGGGAGTTGGCTCTACAAATACACTTGGGTTGACTCAGTATTCTCAGACATGGGTAAGAATCGTTGTTCCTTGTGGTGGGATGAATGTTTCAATGAACTTCTGCGGAAGTACACCTGCAAGAAATAATGCTTACATCAATTTGTTTTCTACTTGTGGAGCGAATCCTACTCTAACAGGTGCGACAAACTGGAATTTCACTTCTTGTCCAAACGGTAGCATTACCTTAAATTGGAACAATGTTCCGGAGGGTACTTATTATTACCCTATTTTAATCGATAACATTGCTTGGCCCGGTGCATACTCACTTAATATTGTGGGTACATCTTTGTATACTCCGGCAGTTGCGCCTTCGGCGATATCAGCAACATCTTTTAATGTTTGTCCTGGTCAAAGCACAACCCTTACATTACAAGGGGGATCACCTGGAACTAATGGTGTTGCGCAATGGTTTGCGGGTACATGCGGAAGTGCGGTTATCGGAACGGGTACCTCGATAAACGTTACACCGACTGTTAGCACAACCTATTGGGTGCGTTATTCGGGTTCTTGTAATACGACTGCTTGTATTCCAGCAACTATAGATATTAATACAACTTCGACTACTCCAACAGTTTCAGGTCCTACTTCTTCAATTTGTCCTAATTCGACTGTTACCTTGAATGCTTCCGGTGGAACTGCAGGTACAGGGTCACAGATCGAATGGTATACTGGACCAAACGGAACAGGAACTTACTTGGGAGCGGGTGCTTCGGCAAACGTTGCTCCGCTATCAAATACAACCTACTACGTTCGTAGAGCAGGAACGTGTAATACTACTGCTGATGCCACAGTTGCTGTAAACGTGAAAGGGTTTACATATGCAGCAAACAACACCAGCTCTAACGGTTATTGCACGAGTAACGACGGTTGGAACCATTTCTTCAACGGGGATAACATCATCTTCTCTGTACAGGGTAATCTTTCCGGAGCTCCTGTTGGTTTCCCGGTAGCATCTATTTTTGATAACGGAGCTTATTATTCCCAAACGGAGAATCCATCTGCAAATTGCGGTTCAAATCAAAACCCCGGTGAGCAGCGATTTGAAATGGAAAGAGGGTGGGATCTCAACTTCGGTGGGGGAACTCCAAGTGGTACTTACAATGTCCGATTCTATTACGATCCGACTGAAAGACAGGCAATAGAGACTGCTGCTGTTAACTGGATCCAGGCAAATTCTGCATGTGGCTACAGTTACAAGTATACTCCAGTGCAGCTGGCTATGGATGGATTCTATTGGTTCAAGAATGAAGGTTCAGCATACACTGCACCTGATTACGATGGCGTCCACTTACAGCAAGCGAGTGTTGCATCTACGCCAAACGGAATCAATTACGCCCAGCTATCAGGTATCACTAGTTTTTCTGGTGGTTCGGGTGCAGTCATACTTACTCCGATCCAAGGTCTACCTGTTGAGCTCATTTCTTTTGCCGCTAATTGTGCAGACAATGCGGATCAAGTGTATGTGAACTGGACAACAGCCACCGAACATAACAGCTCGCACTTTGTGGTCGAGCGCAGTATTGATGGCAGTGCATGGGAGCATTTGAACATTACGGCGGCTGCGGGTAACAGCACAATGGTTCAGTACTACAATGTCATCGACAATGACGCACGCGATTACGAGAATATCTACTACCGATTGGTGCAGTTCGATAACGATGGTGCCTATGAAGTCTATGGTCCGGTGAGTGTGAAGTGTGCGCAGGATATTGTAACGCACAGCGCATACCCGAATCCAAACAGCGGAGCCTTTACCCTGGAGTTGGTCAACGACAAGAATACAGTTGCCACGTACCAGGTTCAGATCCAAGACGCTACCGGAAAAGTAATGTACGCTGCTGACTACGCGCCGGAAAGTGGTATCGGTCAGTACACGATAAGTTTACCGGAGGTTGCACCAGGTGTTTACTACCTGAAGATCTCCGATGAAGAAGCGAAAACCCAAACAATCAAGCTGTTTTTTCGTTAAAGTTTAGGTCCGAAGGAAAAGGGGAGGCGAGAGTCTCCCCTTTTCTTTTTGTACTTGATTGATGGCTAAAAAGGCGAAGCGAGCTATTGTATATTCACTGGAGCATGTGCTCAATTGCGAGATTCTTTTCAAAATGGAGTGGATAAATATTTTAGGTGGGGAGTTGGAAGCAGGAAGAATAAAGAGATAGTTCAAAACGTGTTCGATATATTTCGAACATGCGAATTCGAAAATTTTATTGCTCTACCATGAAAGAATAATACTAATCAAATACAAGCTTGCTAATCAGAATATTGTTGAACCGGTCAAGAATATGCAGCGAAATCATGTCGTATCAAGTTAACCGATTCTTGTCTATTCAGTTGTGTGAAAATCTTCTTGGAGATCTTGTTATTGATTGTTGCGCTGGATCTAAACTCAATCTTTTGTCTTTTTCAGTAAGAAGTATAGTTGGGTTTCATCTATGGTCGGATCAATCGGGTAGGGAGTGTTCGAAATATCTCGAACATGCGAATTCGAAAATTCTTGTTTACGTTGTTTTTACAAACTTAATATCATTCCAAATGGAAACTTTCCGAATAAAGACTTGAATAACACGTTTGAGAAATCAAGTATTTGATCAGGTATTATCTACTATTATGAATGACGGCCGATCGCCTATTGGTTATATTCAATTTCAATGGGTCTATTCGTTACACTGGACTAATCCATTGGGTGTAATATTTCGCTCCATCTTGCCGATTCTTAATTACGGCTATGGAAAGCGTTGCTGTGTTCGATATATTTCGAACATGCGAATTCGAGAATTGTCAAATTCTGGTAAAATTACCAACGCAAAAAAGTCGTGAGGGTCCGATCTCACGACTTTTGGGTTTAGTTGTATGTGGTTTGTTAAGGGGTGTTATCTCACCATCAGCTGTTGTGAACTGATGTTTCCATTACTGAGTTCGATCAAAACGTTGTACGATCCGGGCTTGAGGTCAACTGATTGGATTTCTGCTACGCTACACTGCTTGATAACCAGTCCGAGCTCGTTCGTGATACTTACAGTTCCTTCTTTTTCCTCAGATAGGATATCGATCTTCCCATTCGATGGAT
This sequence comes from Bacteroidota bacterium, assembly GCA_046307935.1. GTDB lineage: Bacteria > Bacteroidota > Bacteroidia > Flavobacteriales_D > Crocinitomicaceae > M0103. The sequence continues at coordinate 4,181 of JBKCAB010000732.1, forward strand.
TAGGATAAATTACCGGTGCAGCGCTTGATTGAGCATATAAAGTTGACAGTTCAAAATCATTCAACAATGGTTTTCCGGGTTGCTTGATCGTATACTTTCTTTGAGCGATACACCCGTTCTCATCTGTGATCTTGAGATTGTACACACCTGCTATCAATCCGCTCTGATCTTCTGCGCCATCAATGAGATTGCTTTCTTCGTTGCTTGTCCACATGAATGTAGGATTCAAGGCTGTCGTAGTCACATCGATAGCACCATTCTGACCGCCAAAAATAGTGACGTTATCAATTGCTTCGGTTACTTCGATCTCTGCAGGACTTATGACAGATACAACCGTTGATTCAACATACACTCCGGCATCTTGAAGCATGAAGGAATAGTCCCCCCCAACCAGATCAGAGATAATGAGTTCATTTCCCTGGATGTCTTGACCGTTCACTTTGTAAGGCATCAAACCACCGTTGAGTGTGATCTTGATCATTCCATCATTCGTGTAGCTGCACCACGTATCGGTTACCTCAATGGAATAAGTTACAGGTGTTTGTGTTGTGGTGTCTCCTTGCTGAGCAATTGAGGTGTTGTTCGTCGCCAAAATAGTCATAGTTCCGAAGAGCGACAGCATTAAATTTTTTGTTTTCATAATCTTTAGTTTTAAATGTTTTTTATTCGTTTTCACAAGACAAAGGTGCGGCAGTTGAAGCAGTCAATCAATTATTTTGACCTCTTGCAGAATCAATTGAGCGTAAATCGGAATGCGGATATACGTGGTTTTACTTAGTTCAGGGATTATTGAGAAAAAAGACTGGATTACCTGTGCTGTGAAATAACTCTCATGGTATGGAATGAGTGAAGAGGGAGTGACATCTTTCCGGATCTGGCCCATCACTCTGTTGCATGAATACGTCGTCGTTCACGCAGACCTATGAGGTCGATAAATCTAACTTTTATAAAGATTTAGGGAATGTTTTGGAATGGGTCGAATACCACAATAATTGTAAGTAAAGTGTGAGAATGAGTGTGAGAGTAAAAAAAAGAGTGGAGTGGATCGCTCTCACTCTGTTTTGTGAACTTAAAGGTCAATAAATCTAACTTTACAAGGATACAAACTAGGTATTGGAATCGAACGAATCCTTGAACATTCTTCTATTTACAGAGCGAGAGTCAGTTTGAGAGCGAAGAAAACTGAGGTAAGAAAATCGCTCTCGCTTTTCACTCTCACTCTGTTTTTGTGATCTGTAAGATCGAAAATCTAGTATTTAAAGTGATTTGGAACGAGTGCTTGAATGGACCATTTATCGAATTGAACTTCTCACAGAGTGAGAGTGAGTTTGAGAGCGACGAAAACTGGGGTAAGAAAATCGCACTCGCTTTTCACTCTCACTCTGTTTTTGTGATCTGTAAGATCGTAAAATCTAGTATTTAAAGTGATTTGGAACGAGTGCTTGAATGGACTATTTATCGAATTGAACTTCTCACTCTGTTTTTGTGACCATCTACAGAGGAAAATCTAACTGTTTGATCCAAACAATAAAAAAGGGTGAGACGTTTGCTCACCCTTGATCCGTTGTAAAATTTGGTTATTTATTTCATTGATTTCCGTTACTTTGATCAGTTGATGTTTCCAGATTCTGAAGAGTCCATATTAGGGACAAAGGAAGGAACTGATGGGTCTATGCTTCCGTCTGGCTGTCCGATGATGTATCTTTTGTACGTTTCGCAGCCGTTCGGTTCTGTGATGGTCACCGCGTAGATTCCC
>JBKCAB010000733.1:0-400 GCA_046307935.1 Bacteroidota bacterium
AAGTAAAGGTGTGTTGTCAGTGGATGTGGCTACAACCTTTTAGATGTTTATTGTTCACATGAAAAAAAAGATCAATATGCGAACAATCCAATTATTCGCTGCGGCGGATTGCTCTATCCAGCTGAATTATTTTTTATTTGGTTGTTGATCCAATCTCTTCCCACACCGGTTTTATACTATTTCTCTCTTCTCATGGCCTCAGCACGTGTTTCAAATTCTTCAGACAAAATCAACTTCCATGGCAAGTATTTCTATGAGAATTTAACCTTACTGGCATTGTGAGTCTTGATGCGTTTTTCAAGATCATCCGTTGAACCCTTGTAAAGGATACCGTTCTTCTCCGAGCGCAAGACGAATGAATAATAGGGCATGAGTTAGTGATTTAATACAAAAGCCCCAC
>JBKCAB010000734.1:0-2223 GCA_046307935.1 Bacteroidota bacterium
ATCAGCTCAGCTCTTCGTGAATCGATGATCGCTGTCCAAACGTCACTGAGCGACCACGAAGCAGAGGAATTGTCTCGCTTGTATCTGAGAAACTTACGCGCCATCCTGCCTGAATTATCGATAACCGTATCACCAATGACCGTTCTCAACTGATAATAGCTCGTGTCGTGTTTGACGAGTGCAGACTGATCGTGTTTGATCTCCGTGACTTCGTATTCAATGAATCTGCCCGGACTCAGATCGAAATAATCGTAGTGAAAATCTACTCCAGGCTGCTCCTTTTTGCAACCCTGAACAAAAGCCAGAGCGGCGATCAAAACAAGAATGCATGTACGGTTGTGCAGTTGCATGTAGCTAAAGTACGAAATACGTTCGATACTTCATCATCCATTCGGATTGATTCCAAGTTCTTTCATTTGACGCATCTTCTCCTCCAATGCCTTCCCCTCGAGCACCCTGCCGTAATAGTAGTATTTCTTATTGGTTTCCACACCTGCTTCATTGTAGGCAAAATGCCATCCGTGGTGAATTCCGTCCTTAAAGCGCTCCAGCATCATCTTTTTTCCGCTCGGATGGTACGCTTCCCAGACACCGATCTTCTTGTCATCCTTGTACATGCCTTTAGACTTGACCACACCTGTCTCGAAATATTCAATGGCTTCTCCGTTCAATTTACCTTTGGAGTAAATGTAAACCGCAGAAGGTAAACGCGATTTATTCTCGAGACTTTCCGGGACATAGAACACGATCTTTTTTCCATCCAGAAGATCCTCTTTGAAGGTTTCCGAGGTACTCAGCCTTCCGGCCGGAGTAAAATTAAGCCATACAGAGTCCTTCTTCATATTCCGGTAGATCCCATGACTCATCAGTAAACCGTTCTCATGGTATAAATAGGCAGAGGAGCGGGTTGAATTATCATCATGTTTGATCACTGCTTTCACTTTCCCCGAGGAATAGTAATAGGTAAACGTTCCAACAGGTTTGTCGTCTTTGAACTGACCTTTGTACTGGAGAATTTTACTTTTCGGGTAGGTTTTGCTCCAAGCGCCTTGCTTTCTGCCCTTGGCATCGACTTGATTCTCCTGAGCAGTAGCACTGAGCAGGATGAAAGAACACAAGACCGAGAACAGTATTTTCATGCTTTCAACCAATTTAAAAATTCAACGAGTCCGGGGAAGCAGAGATCCGCATCCGACCGATCTTCATCCGGATCACCGATCTTCACAGTTTTCATGCCAAGTCGTTTTCCAAATAGTATGTCACTATCTGAATCACCCACCATCACGGACCTAAGGAGATCTATTTCAGGAAATTCCATCTTCGCAATTAATCCCATACCCGTTTCCGGCTTTCTCATTTTTGAACCCTCTGAAGCCAATGATGGGGCGTGATATACGCGTGATATCCTACCTCCTGCATCAACTATCGTTTTTAACATATAATCGTGGACTTCCGAGAGGTTACTTTCAGTCATGATACCCTTTCCGATCCCCTGCTGGTTGGTTACCACGAAAATATGCCCGAAAACAGTTGAAAATTGTGCTATTGCCTCCTCTACTCCTTTAATAAACCTGAATTCTTCGGGGCGCTTAACATAGTCATCCGGCAAGCGCTCATTGATCACACCATCGCGATCCAGAAATAAAGACCAGGAACTGTCAATGCCCCATTTCATTTAACCGATCGTTCGCTCAACCAAGTAAATATTGCGGGTTGCGGAATTCCGACCGATCATTTCTGCCAGGAATCCAGCGAGAAAGAACTGAACCCCCATGATCATTGCCGTTAACGCAACATAGAATTCGGTTCTGGCGGCGATCTTTATCGCCAGGGGATCGAAGAAAAGTTTGTCGATCGCGATGAAAAAGAAAAAACCGAATCCGACCAGAAACATGATCAATCCGAGTACACCAAAAAGGTGCATTGGTTTTTTGCCAAACTTACCCATGAATACCACTGTCATGAGATCCAGCGGACCATTTACGAAACGGTTCAAACCAAATTTGGTGGTACCGTACTTTCGCGCCTGATGTGCCACCACTTTTTCCCCTATCCGGGTAAATCCGGCAAACTTTGCTAAAGCAGGGATGTACCGGTGCATATCTCCATAGACCTCAATACTTCGAACAACTTCCAGTTTATAGGCCTTCAATCCGCAATTGAAATCGTGCAAATAAATACCCGTGAGTCGTCTTGCAGCCCAGTTGTAAAGTTTGGTAGGAA
>JBKCAB010000735.1:0-2233 GCA_046307935.1 Bacteroidota bacterium
GCTCATAATCATCCCAACCGGCAGCGTAAATCCGTTCCGCCGTCATGAAATCGGTTAACGCATTTTAGGCGTCTTCTTGCGTCCGCCCATCATTTGTGCCATACGCATCTGGTTCTTGGAGGGAGTCATCTGTAGTTGGGAGGTCATCATTTTGATCTGATCCTTCATCATACCGGTATTATCGAGCCTTTTGGCTTCAGCGAGTAACTTCTCAGCCTCTGCTTTACGTCCGGTTTGTGCACAGATACCGGCAAGATGCATTCTTGCAACGGCATTATCCTGACCAGTGCGCAATCCCACGCCGATTGCCTTGCGCAGCAGTTGCTCGGTCTTGGCGAATCCAAGTTCCTGCGTGTTGAGAACGGCCTGCAGAAAAATAACGTATGCATGCTGGCCTCGCGGTAAAAGGTGAGGATGTGAGATCCGGTTGATGTACTTTTTTGCTTTATCGGTATTGCCCAAGCGCATCTGGTTCAATGCAAGGATCATGTTCTCGTTTCGGAAGAAAGATAACACAACCAACCCCAGTGGTATAATGAATGTAATGCCCCAGCCCCAATGACCCGTTGCAAAAAGCATTACCATGGAAACAAGCAAACCTGCTGTGATCAGACAGCGAAGAATAAATCCTATCATAATTCAATCAATTGTTGCAATACATTTCAGCTCGATGGCGATCGGTGTGGGAAGCGAGTTGATCTCCACTGTGGTGCGGCACGGCTGGTTATCTTTAAAATACTCTGCGTAAATTCGGTTATATGTATGGAAATCACGCTTCATATTGACCAGAAAAACAGTCACATCGACCAGATTATCCCAGGATGATCCAGATTCCTCCAGGATGATCCTAACGTTGTCGAAAACGTTTCTGCACTGCGCTTCAAAATCGAACGCTATGAAATTCCCGTTTTTGTCCAGCTGCAATCCCGGAACTCCGGAATCTGTCGCATCGGAACCGGCAACACGCGGACCGACACCGGAAAGGAATAGTAGATTCCCCACCTTTCGTGCGTGCGGATACAAACCCACAGGCTTGGGTGCTTTGCTTGTTGAAAGTCGGGAGTTGTCAGCCATTTTCCTGATTTTCGGCAAATATACGGCTATTTTAAGATAGAGTGATCATTGGAGTGGACCAATAGGTTAATTCTCTTTGGTACTGTTTTTGAAATGCCTGAAACGCTTAAATTTGCAACATGAGATCTATCTACTTTGTGCTCATAGGTTGTGCTCTGCTGAGCTTGACATCTTGTATCGAGATCCTCGATGACATAACATTAAACAATGACGGTTCGGGAACGATCAAATACGCTATTAACCTAAGTGCCAGCAAGTCTAAAATAAGTGCTATTCTTAAACTCGACAGCCTGGATGGCAGACCGGTTCCCTCCATTGAAGATCTGGAGGTTAGGATCCAGACGATTAAAAAACGATTAACATCAAAGACTGGTATTACCAATGTGATGGTAGAAAGTAATTACGATAATTTCATCTTTAAACTCAGGTTTGATTTTGCCTCGGTCGCTGCTCTTCAGTCAGCTATGAAAGAGGTGGTTCTGGAGGAAAGCAAGGAACAAAACCGCCAGGCCCTCGATGCGGACTGGCTGAGCTGGGATGGGACTAAGCTTACAAGATCCATTCCTGACATCACAATTGACAGAACCAAAACACTGAAATCAGAAGATGCTGAGTTACTCAAACAAGGAACTTACACATCAATAACCCGATTTGAACGTGCAGTTGACCGATGTGAAAATCCGAACGCCTCGATATCCAAGAACCGGTTGGCAGTAATGATCAAAGTGAATCCTTATTCGCTCTCGCAGAACTACGATCTGATCGAAAACACAATTTATCTTACACCGTTGAAGTGACCTTCCCTGAATTTTGGTAATTTCGCATAACCAATAATTCAGCATCAAGCATGAAGCTTCTTCTATCCGTTCTGTTTCTACTACTGTTTACTGGTATTTCCGCACAGAGCTCTGAACAACTCATCCCAAAAGATGCAGTTACCGTATTCAGTTTGAACAATATACAGCTCCTGCAGAAAGTTTCGCTCGATGACCTTGTCCGTTACGAGTTCATGACAGAGATCCAGCAAGAGTTGTTTGATGGATCTACCAGTGGGAAAACCATCAAGGATTCAGGGCTTGATTTCGATCAAAAGCTCAACGTTTTCTATGGTAAAGGAACAGACTTCGAAGTTTCCGGCTTCACTTTCGGAATAAAGGAT
>JBKCAB010000736.1:0-336 GCA_046307935.1 Bacteroidota bacterium
GTGGAGGTACAGCAGGAACTTTTTCATAAGATGATCGCTTCGGCGGCGCAAACAGAATTCGGAAAGAAACATGGATTTCTCTCTGTGAGAAACTACGACGACTTCCGACAAAGTATTCCGCTGCAGGAATACGACGATATAGAGCCTTGGGTCAAAAGACTCATGTCAGGGGAACAAAATCTTTTATGGCCAACTGAAACGAAATGGTTCGCCAAGAGTTCAGGGACCACCTCTACACGATCGAAACTCATACCGGTTACCAAGGAGTCTTTGGAGGATTGTCACTACAAAGGCGGAAAAGATCTGCTGGCCATCTATTACGACACTTATCCGGAC
>JBKCAB010000737.1:0-2617 GCA_046307935.1 Bacteroidota bacterium
ACAACTTTTCAATGTGTTCGACGACTTTGAGAAAGCGGAAAGCACGTATCCCGGCACAGAGCTGTATACTTCATTTTTCAACAACCTGATTGTCAAAGGTTCAAGTGGTTTGCTCATCCGAGTTGACCCAACTACAGAAAAGATAGATGAAGTGACCGACTCGATTTGGTATGCACGTGGCAACGAAAATCCGTGGATCGAAGATTACTACATTGAGGATGAAACGGAGCTGGAGCAGGAGGAAGACCTCGAGATCGAAGATGCATTCGAAGAAGAGAAAGAGCAATTTGTACCGGTTGATAATGAAGATCCCATACGAAAGAATTATTTTGAACTGAGAGATAGTGTGCTCACGGTTTACCAGGAAAAATTCTTTGACCAGGTAATTGATGAACTGCTGAAAACCGGTGTCAACCTGATCAATTTCGATCCTCGATTCGCTGAACAGATCACACATCCATCTGAAGGTGTTTTTTACCTAGACAATTCCCGAAGTCTGCAGAAATCACAAAACTTTTGGTACCTGCAAACCATGTTCCCAACCCTTTATCAAGACGTTAAAGAAATCTACACAGGAAATGTAATTCTGGGCGACCTATTTCTAAAGGACAACTCGGTGGAATTCCAGGTGGAAGCGCGTTATGGTGAAGAACTGGGTTCGATCTACCAGAAAATGAATGATTCCAAATTCGACAAGAATACGCTGAAATACATCCATAAAGACAACACTGCGTTCTTTACCTACAATGTGAATCTGAGAAACGCCTACGAGCAAGCTTATGACGTGATCGTACCGTTGTTAAGTGATGAGAAAAATCTTCAGGTGGCCTATAATCTGCTCTTGTTGGAACTGCTGAACGAGTACGTGAACAAAGATGCACTTTTTGAAACCTACAAAGGATCAATGTTCGGAACATTTAACGGGATCCAGAAAATTAAAACAAAGAAGGTAGAATTCGTTTACGATGATGAAACTTTCGAATACCAGGAGGTAGAGGTCGAGGCCGAAGAAGATATGCCCGTTTTTACCATAGGTTTCTCCACTGAACGTGGCGACATACCGGAGAAAGTACTGAAACACCTTTCAAGGATCACTTCACGTTTCAAGAATATGGGTGATTATTGGGTATACGAAGAGGCGGTTCTCGATGCGGCCTCCTTGTACATGATCCACAAAAACGGTTTGTTCATCTTCACAAATGATGCTGACCTTGCTATGAATCATTCCGATGGATACGGCAGCGAGTCGATCAAAGGAAATCTGCGCAAGCGTGCGTTGAAGAGTGGTTTCATGTACAGTCAGATCGACTGGGGCAGGACGATCGACCGTTTCCCGAAAGACTTCCTGCGACCTGAGCAAAACGAGATCATCGATGCTATGCGGGGTAAAACCGGGATCATGGAATTAACCTCTTCAAAGACAACTGCTGAAAAGACCAATTTCAAATTGGTATACAATTTCAGCGGACAGTATGAGAACTCCGGTAAGTATCTTCTGGATCTGATCAACAGCGTGTACGTTATCACCCGTTAATCTTTTACTCGTTTCCATGTACAAAAAGATCACGTTGATCGTTGTCCTTTCTGTTGCCTTGGGTGCATTTTTGGTCCTCAGACCCTACATTTTCCGTAAAGAAGCCCCGCCGCGAATCGAGGATCGATTACCGGAAGCAGATTTCATTGGTCGGGCCTACTTGCTTGATGTGGCGAGGGAAACCGGCGGAATGTTGTACTATCACAAAGTGCCTCTGCGCGATTTCTTTTCGTATGAATTCATCCTGGGACAATCGAAAACATACGGACTCAATCTCCAAAAACCGGCTTATTTCTTCGCGAATGAAACCGGTGACTGGGGAGCAGTGATCGAAGTAAGTGACTCAAGTAAGATCCTTCAGGGTATCGAGCGCATGAGAAAATACATGGATGTGGTCGATTCTGTATTGAATGAGAAAAAGGTCTATTATCTTCCGGATCAGTCAGGTTTTCTATTCTATGACAGGTCCTACATGTTGGTGTACAAGGGAAATGACTTCAAAAAGATCCACAAGCGTGTTACAGATTGTAAGAATGGCGATATTTCTCCGGTCTGGAAGAGTTTCCTCAGAGAAAAGCACTTTCGCGATGAAAAACTAGTGATCTACTCCAACTGGAAGCAGCTGAAAGAGAACGGTGTAGAAACTGCACTATTTGCCCACGACAGTGATTCAATTAGTTTTTCGTTAAAAGCCTATATCCGAAACAAAGAACCATTGAATGTAGCTATGAAAGATGCCGGCCAGAGCTTTGCATCGGAGGACAAGGCCAGTAAAATGTTGAACATGCATCTTGACGTATCCCGCTTGAAGGATCATCCTGAGGATCCGATCTATAAATTACTTGTAAAACTGGGTAGAAAGATCAGCTTCCCTACGGCCGAATTCCTGTCGGTGTGGAATGGTGATCTTTCCTTTCGCCAGGGTGGTTTTCAGACTGTTATTGAAACTTATGTCGAATCAGAGCTGGATGAAAATTTCAATGTAACGGAAGTTGAAAAGGAAAAAGAAGTGAAGGTGCCCGGTTTTTCACTCATGTTTTCAGTGACTGAAAACGGTCCTTACTTTATCCAACGGCTTCAGAA
>JBKCAB010000738.1:0-377 GCA_046307935.1 Bacteroidota bacterium
CATAAAACCGGCCGTTATACAGAGCTGTTTCTTCAGACCGGAACGAATTCCAAAAATCCTCAAAAGATCCAACTGGTTTTCGAGCAGAAAGGACGAGAATTCCTAATGGACGGTAGCGTTCTCTCACAAAATGGGAATAGCACCGATAAGTTACCGTTCGTATTGAAAGAGCGTGGTTTACACATTACGAATAGTATTTTTACGGATCAATGGGCTGACAGTCTTAAGAACATGTTATCCTTCCTGTCTGCTGACTTTCCTGAAATCTCCGGATTTTCCATAAATTATGGAGGGATGAAGTTGGTCAACCACACGACCGGCTACATTGCCTTACCCGAGATCGACATGGTCGTGAATTGTGCACGGCCATTTTCCAT
>JBKCAB010000739.1:0-1136 GCA_046307935.1 Bacteroidota bacterium
GTGCCCTCGTTTCGCATTGAACTACCGCAATGAATGGCCTAGTCTAACCGGAAATTACGTGACATACAGCGCCTCGTACGATCAGTATTTCAAGAACATCTCAGGTGGTTTCGGTGTGCTTGCCACTCATGACCAGCAAGGTCAAGGAACGATCAATACTACGATGCTCGGATTGGTCTATTCGTACCATTTAAAGGTATCTCGCAAATTTTCGATGATGTTCGGTGCTCGTGCAGCATGGTATCAGAAATTCCTCGACTGGGATAAACTCACTTTCGGTGATATGATCGACCCGCGGAGAGGATTCATTTATGCAACGGGCGATGTTCCGCGAGGCGGATCAAGAGGTTTCTTCGATGCTTCTGCAGGTCTTGTAGGGTACAGTAAAACATTCTTCTTCGGAATTGCAGCACATCACCTGAACACACCCAACGAGTCCATGATCATCGGAAATTCACCCCTTCCGATGCGCTTTACCGGACACATGGGAGCGGACATCCCCTTAGGAAGACGATCCAAATATTCGAACGGAACGAACATCATGCCCAATGTGATCTACCAGTATCAGAATGGTTTTCAGGAGTTGAACATCGGAACATACGTCAAGTACGGTGCGTTTAATGTCGGTGCATGGTACCGCAACAGAGATGCATTCATTCTCACATTGGGTGTCAATACAGGCAAATTCAAGCTGGGATACAGCTATGATGTAACTGTTTCCAAACTCAACAATGGAGTATCCGGCGGATCGCACGAGATCTCGCTTGGACTCAATCTAACTTGCAAGTCAAGACCGATCACGTTCAAAACGATATCATGTCCTTCTTTTTAATGTAACTTTTTTTGCTCAATACGTTTAATGGATATATTTGCGAATTGAAAGCTATGAACAACCAAATCAGAAATATGAAATTATTCAGGATTTGCTCAATAGTAGCACTCGGCGGAGCATTGATGCTCGGCTCATGTGCTAAAGAAGCCTCCTCCTCTACCGGATGTAATTAAAATGACCCCAAGGTAGGCGGTTTTAAAATGTTTCCTTTTATAGATCAAGAGACGGGTCCGGGACTGGTACTCGTTGAAGGTGGAACTTTCACCATGGGAAGATCAGAGCAAGACGTCATGAACGACTGGAA
>JBKCAB010000740.1:0-4954 GCA_046307935.1 Bacteroidota bacterium
ATGTATCCGGAGAGAACAGTCAGGGAATGGAACGAGTACCTGCGTTCAGGTCGGGAACGAGGAAACCGCTATTTGTTGATACGAAATAAGGTTACCAATGAAGAACGCAAAAGGTTAAGGAAACTACCGATCTTCAAACACGGTCGACTCAAGGGGGGCATTATTGATACGGATGAAACGATCCTGCGAAAGCGACCTCATGGCGAATTACTGAAGCGCACACTCGGTTATTATCAGAACAACGATGGCAGAGAATTGCGCGTGGGAATAGAAGGCGCCTTTCATGAATACCTCGCTGGTGAACCCGGTCAGGAGGTTGAACAGAAGATCGCAACGGGTTGGAAGAAGACCGGGCAGATCGTTAAGGAGGCAGTGGAGGGAGCAGATGTAGTTACTTCCATCGACAAAGAGATCCAGGAAGTTGCACATTCGGAGCTGGAACGACAGCTCAAGGATCAGGGTGCGAAGAGTGGCTGCGTCATAGTGATGGACGTAAAGACCGGTTTTGTTAAAGCGATCTCGAACCTTTCCCAGGCCAAGGACGGTGGATACTATGAGCTGTATAATCATGCCATCGGGACCAAAGAGGTTCCTGGTTCTACCTTCAAACTAGCATCTCTGATGGCGGCACTGGAGGATGAGAAGATCGCGATCACTGATACGGTAAATGCCTTCGATAACTATACTTTTTACGGAGAAACGTTGCACGAAGCGCACAAAGGCGGCTACGGTCGTATCAGTATTCAACGTGCATTCGAAAAGTCCTCCAACGTGATCGCACAAGTGATCTTCCGTGCCTACCGCAATAATCCACAGGACTTTATCGAACGGCTTGATCAGTTTGGTCTTACAGAACCATTGGGGATCGACCTTGCAGGAGAAGCAGCCCCTGTTGTTTACCGTCCAGGCATGAAAAATTGGTCAAAGATCTCCCTACCGTGGATGGCAATTGGTTACGAAGTACAGCAAACTCCATTGCAAACCCTTACATTTTACAATGCAGTTGCAAATAATGGAACCTTGGTGAAACCGCAGTTCGTGCAGGAGATACGTAGGGGCGCCGAAACGGTTAAAACATTTGATCCTGTGGTGATTAGGGATAAGATCTGTTCTGACAGAACATTGAATGCGCTCAGAACTTGTCTCAAGGGGGTTATGAAAAAAGGAGGAACTGGATCCAAGTTGACTTCCTCTTTATTCGAGATCGCCGGTAAGACGGGAACAGCACGAATTTTAAATGAAGATCTGCGCTATGGGGTGAAAGGGGAAGAAAAATACCAAGCCTCTTTTGTCGGCTATTTCCCGGCGGATGATCCGATCTACTCGTGTATCGTGGTGATCGCTGCTCCTTCAAAAGATATTTACGGAGCGATAGTGTCCGGAACTGTATTCGCCGCGATCGCAAACAAGGTATACGCCTCAACCCTTAGGTACCACGAGGCGATCAATGAAGTGGGAAAACTCAAGAAAGATGTACCTGTGATCTACAATGGTACAAGCCATGACCTGAATATCGTCCTCAGGAAGCTAAAGGTTCCACACTCTAAAGAGCAGGAAGGCGAATGGATGATCATTGCCAGACAAGAGCAAAGAGCATATCTAAAAAAGAAAAATATCAAAAAGGACCGGGTCCCCGATCTTTCAGGAATGACGGCAAAAGACGCAGTCTATCTGATCGAATCGATCGGAATGAGAGCGAAGGTGCTCGGTTTCGGAAAAGTTGTCAAACAGTCGATCATTGCCGGAACGCCTGTTTTTCGTGGTGGACTCATTGAAATTTCACTCGAATGATGGATAGATCGCTGAGAGACATATTATATGGAGTTCATCTGACAGCTGTTCATGGACGAACTGACCTTTCGGTGACATCATTGGTTTTTGATTCCCGAAAAGCCCAAGAGGGTAGTGTTTTCTTCGCGATCAGAGGTAGCGTATCTGATGGTCATTCGTTTATTCCACAGGTACTACTGAACGGTTGTAAGATCATCGTGGCAGAGGAGCTTACCGAGGTTCCAGAAGGGGTGACACTAATCGTGACAGATAATTCGCAGCGCGCACTGGCTGTTATGGCCGGCAACTTTTACGACAAGCCTTCCACTAAACTAAAATTGATCGGTGTTACCGGAACCAATGGAAAAACTACTACAACAACTCTTCTTTTCAATTTGTTCTCAAAGTTGGGTTACCATTGTGGACTGTTATCTACAGTTGTCAATCGGATCGGCGAAAGAACGATCGTATCCACACACACAACGCCAGATCCTGTTTCTTTGAATGCGCTGCTGGCAGAAATGGTCGAAGAGGGTTGTTCCCATTGTTTTATGGAGGTGAGCTCACATGCTGTGCATCAATGCCGTGTGGAGGGGCTGCAATTTGCAGGGGCTGTTTTCACGAATATCACGCACGATCATCTGGACTATCACAAGACTTTCGCAGAATATTTAAGAGTCAAGAAATCCTGGTTTGATGGTCTTTCAAAAGATGCTTTTGCTCTTATCAATGGCGACGATCGAAATGGCATGGTCATGCTGCAAAACTCAAAAGCGAAAAAATACACCTATGCCCTGAAGACTGCGGCTGACTATAAAGCAAAAGTGATCGAAAACCAGTTTTCAGGACTTGTGCTGAACATTAACGGAATAGAGCTCTGGACGCGGTTGATCGGTGATTTCAACGCCTATAATTTACTTGCCGTATTCGGAGTGAGTCAATTGCTGGGTGAAAATCCAACGGAAGTCTTGACCGCGCTGAGTACTCTGGAGTCCGTGGAAGGGCGATTTCAGTACGTCCAAAGTCCAGGGGGTGTTACAGTGATCGTAGATTATGCCCATACACCCGATGCACTTGAAAATGTACTCAAAACGATCACCAACATTCGAACCAAGAACGAGACTGTGTATACCGTAGTGGGCTGTGGAGGTGATCGTGACAGGGAAAAGCGGCCAAAAATGGCGGCCATAGCATGCGATCTTAGTGACAAGGTCATCTTGACATCTGATAATCCGCGATCAGAGGATCCTGATGCAATCATCAATGAGATGATGAGTGGAGTAGGAGGGGAACATTTTAAAAAAACACTCGCCATCACTGACCGGACGCAGGCCATAAAAACAGCGATTTCCATGGCGGATCAAGGAGATATTATCCTGATTGCAGGAAAAGGACATGAGAAGTACCAGGAGATAAAAGGTGTCAAATATGATTTTGATGACATGCAAATCACGAAAGAGCTAATTAAAAAATTGGATAAATAATGCTGTATTATCTTTTCGATTACTTAGACAAGTTCAATGTGCCTGGCGCAGGCCTCTTCGATTACATATCGTTTAGGGCCGCTATGGCACTTATCACTTCGCTCATCGTATCCGTTTTCTTCGGTAAAAGGATCATTGGTCTTTTGCGAAGGCAGCAGATCGGTGAGACGGTCAGAGATCTTGGTCTGGCTGGTCAGATCGAAAAATCAGGTACACCGACTATGGGCGGATTGATCATTTTAGGTGCCATTCTGATCCCAACACTGTTGTTTGCTAAACTCCATAACATATACGTGATCACCATGTTACTTGCCACAGTATGGCTCGGAGTGATAGGTTTCCTTGACGATTACATCAAAGTTTTCAGAAAAAACAAGGATGGCCTTGCGGGAAAATCGAAGGTAGTAGGACAAATAGGTGTTGGTTTGATCGTGGGTTGTATCCTCTATTTCTCAGACGATGTGAGTGTGCACAAAAGAGTTCCTGCAGACTATAAGCTTCAGGCAGATGAGAAACTTGTAACACACGAACATGCCAATAGTGAAGGTTCGGACTACAAATGGATCAAAACGGATGATATGACCACTACGATCCCTTTCGTCAAGAACAATGAGTTCAACTATAACTGGCTCATCGGTGATTCGAACAAGTCCTACGGTTGGTTACTTTTCATTCCGATTGTCATCTTTATTGTTATTGCGGTGTCCAATGGTGCCAACATGACCGATGGACTCGACGGATTGGCTACAGGAACATCCGCTATTATAGGTCTTGCCCTCGCGGTACTTGCGTATGTAAGTTCACATGCCAAGTTTGCCGATTATCTCGATGTGATGTACATACCGCTTGCCGAAGAGTTGGTGATCTTCATAGCCGCTTTTGTTGGGGCTTGCATTGGTTTCCTCTGGTATAATGCATATCCGGCCCAGGTGTTCATGGGCGACACGGGAAGTCTGGCTTTGGGTGGTATCATCGCTGTATTTGCGATCTCCATACGTAAGGAACTTCTGATCCCAGTGCTCTGTGGGATCTTCTTGATCGAAAATCTCTCTGTGATGTTACAGGTTGGCTATTTCAAATACACCAAAAAGAAATTCGGTGAAGGACGCAGGATCTTCAAGATGGCTCCGCTACATCATCACTACCAAAAACTAGGTCTGCACGAGGCAAAGATAGTCGCACGGTTCTGGATCGTTGGAATCTTGCTGGCGGTTGTTACGATCGTAACCCTTAAGCTGAGATAGGATGTACGAAGGAGCGAACAAATATCTGGTCATTCTGGGCGCTGGAGAAAGTGGCGTAGGTGCTGCCGTTCTTGGCTTGCAGAAAGGATGGACCGTGTTCGTCTCCGATCTGAGTGTAATAAGTGAAGCTTACAAGCAGGAGCTAATCGATCTGGGCATTGAATGGGAAGAAGGACAGCATTCAGAGAACAGGATCCAGAGTGCTGATCTCGTGGTCAAATCGCCCGGAATTCCGGAAAAAGCACCCTTGATCAAAAAGCTCCGGGAAAAAGGCGTTCGGATCATTTCTGAAATAGAGTTTGGAGGATATTACTGCACCGCAAGAACGATCTGTATTACCGGAAGTAATGGCAAAACAACCACGACGCTGCTGACCTACCATATTCTGAAAAAGGCCGGTCTGCATGTCGGTCTCGCCGGAAATGTTGGCAAAAGTTTTGCCAGACAGGTTACCAA